>JBBIQF010000288.1:0-8049 GCA_037442445.1 Planctomycetaceae bacterium | reverse complement strand
ATCGCTTCTCGAAGCAGCGTCTGGCCCTCTGCCGTACTCCGGATCACCGCATGGGCGAAACGGCGGCTCAGTCGCAGCAACTGGGTGCGGTAGAAGTCGCCGCCCCGCTGGGACACGCGCTGGCTCAGTGTCGCCAGTTCTGCGGCATAGGCCTTCTCGAACTGGCTGCGGCCGATAACGTCGGTATCCAGCAAGCGCCGAAGGATGACCAGTCTGCTCACTTTGAAATAGCGTGCCAACTTTTCCACGGCCTCCAGCGGGTGCGAGGAAGGCACACGGGCCCGCAGTTCGGCAGCAGGCACGAGGAACTCGGCTGCGACCGCATTGCACCACCGCTCGACCTGTTCGGTGGGAAAAACCGCCGGACCCGCGTCCGAGAGTGCCGCCTGGCCGAGCCAGATGTGGGCCAGTTCGTGTGCCAAGGTGAACATCTGCGCAGCCCGGGTGTCGGCGGCATTGACGAAAACCAGCGGGGCCCAGCGGTCGACCAAAGCGAATCCCCGGAACTCTTCCGGGTCCAGGGGCCGGCGATTGTTGGTGCCCACCACCCCGCTGACCATCACCAGCACGCCGGCCTCCTCGGCCTTTTCGATTAACAGGCGGATGGCCTCGTGCCAAGTGCGGCACGCGGCGTGGAGTTGCTGCCTGTCCAGTCCAAGATCGCTGCGCATCACTCCGGCCGCTTTGTCTGGCGGCATCCTAGTCGCGAGCGCCTCGACGAAAGCGCGCGGTTGTTCCCCGTTTGCTTGGGCGTACTGCCGGTACCACTCCTGCCGCCGCTGGCACAAATAAATCGTATCCAAAAGATCCGGGCTGGGCGTGCGCACCCCGCGGCCGGAGACCGTGCGCAGGTCGGGAACAGGAAGCCGTTCGTCGGGCGCCCGGGAGAGGAAGAGGTACCCCACCGGCACGCGCGCCGCCTCGGCGAATGCCTCGACCTGCTTCAAGGTGGGCTTCGCCCGCCCATGGCGCCAGGCATCGAGCTTTGGGAAGCGACGGGGAAATTCCAATGCGAGGTTCCCCGCGCGGCGAAGCGCCCACTCCCAGAGTTCTGGGCGAATATCGACACGCAGCGGGCGGCGCCGGCGACCGGCAGTCTCGCGCATCGTTGACGACTTCCCAAAGGCAGTTGACGGAGGAAGACGCTCAAAATCCCTCCGGAGTAAAGTTTACGGCGCCAAAGCCGCTTGGGCGACGGCGGCTACTTCGTCTTTTCGGCCTGGGCGAGGATGGCCTGGGCCTGTTTTTTCAGCTCGGGGTTGGCTGTGGCCGAAAGGACCTTGCGCATGGCCTCGGCCGCGGCAGCGGGCTGGGAGGCGGCGATCTTGGCTGCGATGGCTACCGCGGCGGTGCACGCCTCTTCCTTCATTGCCGGCCGATCCACGAGCGGCACGACCCGTGCCAGGGCCTGGGGGCTGGGTACAGCGGCCAGGACGCCCAGGGCCAGCTTGCGTTCGTCGTCGCGCTCGGCCAGGGCCAGGGCTTGGGTGGCCATGGCGAGTTTCTGGTCGGCCGATACGCCCGGCAGCCCGGCCAGGCGGAGGTATCCGCGCAGGGCGAGGATTTTGTGTTTCTTGTCCTCGGCCGACTGGGCCAGGGCCAGCAGGTGGGGCCCCGCGGCCGGTTCGGGCCAATCGGAAAGCATCCGTACGGCGGCGTCGCGGACCGGGGGGCTGGGATCGGCCAGGGCTTTGGCTACCGCGGCCAGCGCGGCGGTTCCGCCCACTCGGCCTAGCAATCGCACCAGCGCTTCCTTCGAGGCGCCCTGGGCCTGGTCCAGCCGGGCTGCGATGGCCTGGCCGGCCGGTTCGCGTTCCGGCAGGCGTGCACACACGGCGGCGATGGCCCCTTCGACGGCTGCCACCTCGCCTGGCGGCGATTTGAGCAACACATCGACGAGGGCGGGGAGTTCGGCCAGGCCTGCGGTCTCGCCCAGCGCCTTGAGGGCGGCCGAGCGGACCGAAGCGTCGCTATCGGCCAGCGCCCGAAGCAGAACTGGGGCGGCCGATGCGATGCGCCGCTGGCCGGCGGCCTCGATCGCGGCCCGGCGAAGTTTTGGCTCGCCTTGGACCAAGGCCACCAGGGCGGCATCCACGTCTTTGCCGGGTAACGTGGCCAGGGTAGCGGCGGCGGCCTGAGCCACGGCCGGCTTGCCTTCGGCAGCGGTTCGGGCCAAGAGGGGCACTAGCGAGGCATCCCCCAGCCGGGCCAGCGCCTGGAAGGCCGCTGGCCGGACTTCGGTCGGGCCCTGTTGGGCAAGGGCCAGCACTGCCGGGCCGGCTGCCCGATCGCCTCGGTCGGCCAAAGCCGCCAACAGCAGTGCCTGTTTGTCCGGGGGCAGTTTGGCCAGTTCGGCGGCCACGGCCGAGGTCACCGCACCCCCTGGCAGCTCCCGGGTCAGCACCAAGGCCAGGTTGAACAGCGGCGCGTCAGCGGCGTGCAGCAGTTCGACCAGGCGGGGGATGCCGGCCGCGTCGAGGGCCAGTATCTGGCCCCGAATGGCGGCCACCCGGGCGGCCGGAGGCACCTCGGCCGAGGCGATCTGCTGGAACAGCGTCGCGGCTGCCTGGCGCTGGCCGGCCTGGGCGAGGGCATCGGCGGCCAAGAGGGCCCCTTCGGCCACGGCGGGGCGAATGGCGGGCGATGAAGTGGCCAGGCCTTTGGCCAGCGCGTCGGCCGCCGCGGGTCCGATCTGGCCCAGTGCGCGGGCAACGGCGGCAGCCACGGCCGGGTCGGCGTCCCCTAGCAGCGCGCTCAAAGGCTCCACCGCCCGCTCTGCCCGCCGGTTGCCCAGCGAATGGATCACCCCCACACGCAGTGCGCCTTGCACCTTGGGCAGGGCGGCCAGCAGGGCGTCGTCGGCCTCCGGGCCGGGAATCCGTTCCAGTGCGTAGCGGGCCATGTGCGAAAGCTTCGCGTCGAGCAACAGCGGGGCGATGGCCGGCACCTGCGCCCCGGTGCCAATGATGGCAAGCTGCCGGCAGGCCAGGTCCTTGGCGCCGGCGGGCACGTTGGTGCCCAGGGCCTTGGCCAGCCGCTCCACCAGTGCCTGGCGGAGTTCGGGCTTTCCGTGGGTGGCGGCAATCAGCTCGGAGAAGGCATTGGGCAGCGACGTGTCGCCGCCGAAATCGAAGGTGGAAAGCCTGGCCATGGCCGCATCGAGCTTCGCCTTCACGTCCTCTTGGGCGCGCGCGGTGCCAGCCGGCCGGCAGCAGAGGGCAATCGCCAGGGCTATGGCAAGGTAGCGGGCATTCATGGTGTTCTCCTGCGTAATCGTTCCTTGGAAGAAGCCGATGGCTGAGGAGGGGCCGTCTCAGCCGGCCGGACCCAGGGGATCGCCGCGCTCGGCCAGGGAAAGCGCCAGCGGCCGGCCCGCCAGGTGCGAGGCGAACACTCCCACGATCATTTCGAGGCCCGCGCGGGCATCGGCCAGGTTGGCGATCGGCTGGCGATCGGTCTCGATGGCTTGGATGATGTCTTTGACGGCGGCGACGTTTCCGTCGTGGGGGCCGGCCTTGGCCAGGGGCTCCGGCTTGCCAGGGCCGGCGGTGCTGATGGGAATCCAGTCCTTCTTCGCCCGGGGGTGGGACCACGAGGTGTGCGGCAGGAAGAAGGCGAAGGGCATGTAGTTGGTGCCCATCTCGATCACCCCTTTGCTTCCCAGTATCCAGAGGGCGAAGCGGGGGCCGCCGCCAGCGTTCTTGATCGAATCGAAGTAGGCCGTCACCCCTTTGGCCAGCCGGTACATGGCGTGCACCTCGTCGCCGGCCAGGCGGGCGATGCCTTCGTTGCCGGGCCGGGCGTCCTCTTTGCGCACCGGCCGGCCCTCGTGGAACACGCTGCCGAACACGCTGGTGGCCGGTCCGGCTAAATGGATCATGAGGTCCATGAGGTGCGGCCCGAGCACCCAGAGGTCTTCAGCCCCGCCGCGGCTATCCTCTTTGCCGCGGGCCCGGAACTCGATGACCTGGCCCAGTTTGCCCGAGGCCAAAAGGTCGCGGATCACCGGCAGCTTGGGGCTGTAACGGGTTTGGAAGGCCAGGGCCAGCTTGACGCGGTGCTTGTCGCAGGCCGCGAGCATGGCATCGGCCTCGGCCAGGGTGCGGCAGAGGGGTTTTTCCAGATAGATGCCTTTGACCCCGGACTGGGCGGCCGCGACCACATATTCGCAATGGCGGTCGATCCAGCGCGGGGCGATGCTCACAAGGTCGGGTTTCACCTCGTCGAGCATCTTGCGGTAATCGGTGTACAGTTTGTGCACGCCAAGGCGTTTGCCGGCATCGGCCAGACCTTTGGGATCGGGATCGGCCACGGCGACCAAGTCGGCCTGGGGCACGTCGCGCCACACCACGTCCAGGCCGTGGCCGTAATCACCATGGCCCGTGTGGCCGATCACCGCGGCCCGATACGGCTTGGCGGCCGCCCCGCGGAGCACCGCCGGGGCAGCCAAGACCGCCGCAGCCCCCGTAACGCTTTGTGAAAGCAGGCGGCGCCGTGAGAGGGCCGGGCGCACGCATCCACCGGCCGGCAACTGTCCGAACGCATTCATCCTCGTCCTCCTCGGGGCAGGGCTATGGAGGAAATCGGGCTTTGTGGCACAGCGCAAGATACTGCCGCCGGGGCCATGGCCCGGCAGGCTGCCAGGCACGGACACGCTGTGATCGCCGGCCAGTGGCGCGGGTACACTCGTGCCCCGGCCGGATCGCCCGCCGTCCCAGGCGCCCGCCAGCATAGCCACCTGCGGCACATCTGGCAAGGTTCGGCCAATCGGCAGAACAGACACGGCCCAAAGAGCACGCCCCTGTGCCACGATCGGTGCGCCTTGCGGCGGCGCTACGTCCCCATCGGCCCGCACCACCTGGCCTTGGCCCGATGGTTTCTTGCGTCTTTCCCCGGCCACGCTCCTTCTCCGTTTCGCGCCGCACCGATACCATGCACGAGGAGGACCTTTTGCCGAACCCGAGCTGCCGGCTATGCGGAATCAGGGGTGAAAAGCAAGCGACCGGCCAACCCGACGTTGCGGATCGCGGTGGCTGCCGGCATCGTGCTGGCCGGGCTGGCCCTGGCCTCGCTGTTTCCGCCGGACGCGGGCTTGCAGTCCGGCCAGGCCCCCAGCGCGCCGGTGGTGTATCGCCGGCAACCCGTGGTGGCCCCCGCTGGCCACCCTCCGCCAGGCCGTCCTGCGCCGCCGGTCGAAACGGTGCTCCGGGCCAACCCCTTTGCCGCCAGCCGCCAGGCCACCGTATTGCAGGTGGAGCCGGAGCCGCCTTTGCCTCGGCTGGAACGGACGTTTCCCCGCGGCCAGCTAGGGGTTTCGCCCCGCTGGGGCATCTCGATGGGCCTGGGCTTGAACCACGTGGATCCCGGCGAAAAACGTACCCACCGTATCGCCGATGGCGATACCTTGCCGGACCTGGCCCAGCGCTATCTGGGCGACAAGACCCGCGCCTTGGAAATCTTCGAGGCCAACCGGCATATCCTGCCCAGCCCCGAGATTCTTCCTATCGGCCAGGAGATCACGATACCGGGTGCGGTGCGGCCGGCCTCGGCCTCGTCGGAATCGGAAAGCCCTGAGCAGGCGGCGGATGCCGACAGCACCGGCCGGCCTCACACCCGCCCTAAAGTTCCCGATGCCGCGCCTTCCGCCAGCGGCGCGGCAGCCGGCCTGGCCGGCCCGCCCCAGGCGGCTGCTACCGCCGCTCCTTGATCTCGTGCCAGGGGAAATCCTTGTTCTCTAAGCGGAAGTGGATGAACGCCGCAATGGCGGGAAACACCTGCTGAAACAGGGCCGGCTCGCGCTCGTTGAGCAGCTTGGTCCCCTGGAGGCTGGTCTTGGCCACAGGCCGCACGAAGAAGTCCTGTTTGTCGCGGATATCCTCCTCTGTCTCATACTGCGGCCGGTGCTGCTGGAGCAGCCGGGCCATGCGCTCCGCCTCGGCCGCTACCTTGCGGTCGTTGGCTCCGTAGATGATCTGCACCGAGATCGTCACGGGGGCCGTTCCCCGGATGGCCGGAAAATTGAGCGCCTCGCTCACGTCCACCCCTTTGAAGCTCCACGGCGGCGAGATTAGCACCAGGGCCTTGACGTACTGGCCCTGCTTGAAATCGGGATACACCGGCCAGTGCCAGTCCCAGACCGCCCAGTTCAATGCCACGACCGCCCCCATTTCGGAACCGACGATGCACAGCTTCTCCAGGTTCAGCTCGCCGGCATTGTTCTTCTGCACCAGGAAGCTCTTGAACTTTTCCATGTCGCGGCGGATCATGTTGGCTACATCGGTGCGGCTGATCTGCGCGCTATCGAGTTTCCGGCGGTCTTCGTAGGCCAAGCCCGTACTCTCGCCGTGGCCGCGCAGGTCGGGCACCAGTACCGCATGGCCGAGTTTCTGGAGCCCGCGCGCCAATCCCGCGAACTCCGAGCGGTTGCCCTTCCAGCCGTGCAAAAGGATCACCGGCACTGCCTCTTTGCCGCGATTGCTGGGGTAGAAGGTGGCGCGCAATAGCACCCCATCGCGGGTGAGGAGTTCCTGCCCTTTGAGTTCCACGGGGGCGGGGATTTCCTCGGCCTTGCTTTTGGGCGCGGCGGGCCGGGCCGGCGCTGTCTTGGCCGCGGGAGCTGTGGCGGCCTTGGGTGTAACCGGCGTGGCGGGTTGGGGCACCTTCGGCGCTGCTTGCCGCGGCCCGGCCGGCGCAGCCTGTCCATACGCGCCTGCAACGTAACCCAGCGTGCCCAAGATGGCCGCCGTCCATACGACGAACCGGCCTAGTCCCCTCCCGCCTGCAACCGGCGGAAGCACGCACCGCAGGCTATTTGCAACCATTCGTGTGCTCCCACTGGAAAAGCCCATGCCGCGAATCGCTCGCCGGGTTGCGCCCCACCGCGGCCGTGCGGCCTTGCGACAAGGCAGCCCGAACCACACGCCGAATCCTCCGCCACGCCCCTGGCTCCCGTTGGCTTCATGTCTTTTCTTACATGCTAAATCGCTTTATTGCGGGCGTCAACGAATGCGGTGGAGCCCAGCGGCTGGAACTCGGCCGGCCAGCGTGGGCGGCTACCAGCCCCCTGTGCTGCGGCGCCCGCTTGGCGCCTTGTCCGCCGGGGGGCTGGGGCGTACGATTCGTAGGTTTTGCCGGGCCATGACCCCGGCATATGTGAACGCCGGCATACGTGCCGGTTTTGTGTACCTGTGGACTGCCCTCGGCGATGAGTTCCGATCCCCGCGACGAGATTTCTTTGGTGCCGGCCACAGGCTGGCATTGCGCCCACTTGTATTATCGTTTCGATCGTGCCCGGCTGCGGAGCCTGGGCACCACCGAGCTGAGCGATGGCTGCGCCGAGTTTGTCGCTGCGTTGGACCCGCAGGCCCCCGGGGCGCCGACCCGCTTGCAGACGATGATCGTTAGCGGCCAGAAGGCCGATTTCGGCCTGATCGCGTTGGACCCGCATCCGCTCGTGATCGATGCGGTCCACCAGCGCTTGCTCTCCGGGCCGCTGGGGCCGGCCGTGGTTCCGTCGTGGTCCTTCATCTCGCTTACCGAAGTGTCCGAATACGTGCCCACGGTGGAGCAATACGGGCAGGCGCTGGCCGAAAGGGGCCTCGATCCGGCGGGTGCGGAATACCAAACCCAACTCCGCCAATACGAGCGGCGGCTGGAGATCATGCGGCGGCAACGGCTGCGGCCGGATCTGCCCGCCTGGCCTGCCGTGTGTTTCTATCCTATGAACAAGCGGCGGGATCCCGGTGCCAACTGGTTCCTGCTCGACTATCCAGAGCGCGAGCGGCTGATGCGCGAGCACGGCGAGACGGGCCTGAAGTTCGCCGGCAAGGTTACCCAGTTGGTGACCGTGGGGCTGGGGCTGGACGACTGGGAATGGGGTGTAACCCTTTGGGCCCGCAATCCGGAGTTCTTGAAAGACATCGTGTACCGCATGCGGTACGACGAAGCCAGCGCCCGGTATGCCCAGTTCGGCCCGTTCTATGTGGGGTATCTTGCCCCGGCTGCCGAAATCCTCAAGCATTGCCGGGTGGGCGTGTACCCTGAGACGGA
>JBBIQF010000287.1:0-8104 GCA_037442445.1 Planctomycetaceae bacterium | reverse complement strand
CGGCGCAAACAGCGGCGCACCAAGTGGCGCAGAAAGCGGCGCAGCATGTACAGGCATCCAGTGGCACGACGCGGAACCCATCGTCGCAACCCATTGAAGCGTGCCGTGATATGCCGCCACCCGCTGCCAGAGACGCATTGGTGCAAACACCCCAGGTGGCCGAGGCGGGATTCGAACCCGCACGGAGGTTTTCCCTCCACAGGATTTTAAGTCCCGAGCGTCTGCCGGTTCCGCCACTCGGCCAATGCGGTGTGTGCCCGCTCCTACGTTGTGTACTCCTTTGGGGACTGTGCTGCAAGAGTGGACAGGGGCCAGGCCAATAGCTGCCGGCGGCTTTACCCGAGAGGTCACTGGCCCCAAAGGCGAAATCCCCGGTGGGCGGCGTCGCCGCGGTGGCGTGCTTCCGTGTTTTGCAGAAAGGCTCTATCCCAGCACCGCGGGTATTCGTGGCGGCAGTTCAGCGCAACGCGTTTCACTCGTCTGAGGAAAGGGAGGCGTTGCGGGCCTTGGTTTTCCGCCGGGCATCGAAATCGGCCAGCCGCTCGGAGGCGTGCGAGGCCAGGCGCCCCAGCAGGCGGAAGTACAGGATCACCGCAGCGCCCAGCACTGCGGCGGCGGGCAGGATCGCCCAGAAGCCGGCAAGCGCCAGCCCGCACACCGAGGCACCCACGGCCAGTCCCACCAGGACCACCGCCCGCAGGTAGAATCCCAGCCACGCCGGCCAGGCCGCCACTAGGCTGCGGAAGATGGGAACCGAAACCGGCATAAAGGGCAGGCCACTCTCCAAGACGCAAAGCAAAAAGAGCGGGAAAAGCAGGAAGGTCCCCACGGCCAGCACGACGCCGCGGGGGGCTCCGGCGTCGGCCGCCAGCCGGTCCAATCCCACGCTCAGGCCCACGGCCACGGCGGCTGCTACAACCACGCCGAACCCTTGCAGCAGGTAGTCCAAGAAGTTGTCGGGCCATTCTTCGATCCGCTCGCAGCCCGCCGCGGTGTCCTGGAGAACGGTAAGCAGGTAGGCCGAGCCCACCACGAAAATCACCACGGCGACCAGGCCGGCGAAGACCACCATGACCAGGCCCAGGAAAACCACGCGCCCATCCGTCGAGGGGATAAGCCGGGCGGCCTCGCCCACGAACGAGAAAAAGAAGGCCAGCCCCACCGAGAGGAATAGCCACAGGTTCCGCACGCCGGGCGACAAGAGGAAGCCCAGCGGCTCATCCCAGCGCTGGCTGGGCGCTTGCGGCGGGGTGGCGGCGGCCGGTGGAGAACGCGCGGCGTTTTGCGCGGTTGCAGCAGGTGAAGGTCGCCCGGCGGCTTGGCCCTTGGCGCCAGTCGCTGCGGCCGGCCGTGAGGTTCCAGGGGCGGGGGCCAAATCGAAACCTGGGATGTCGAGGGCTGGCCGCTCGGCCGCAGGCCGGACCTCGTAAATCTCGGCCGATTGCTGGGGCGGTGCAGGGACCGGGGCCCGCTGGGGCGGCGGCGGAATCGAAATGGGCTCAGCGCAGTCAAGGCAAGCCATGGTCTGGCCCTGTTGATCGGCCGTGGCATGCAGCCGGGTGCCGCACCTGGGGCACTTGAATGCGTAAGCGTCTGGGGGCTGCGTGCGGCCGGTGTCGGCCGTTTCGCCACGATCCCGCAACGCGTAGATTTCCGCAGGCCGGGTGGGCAGGTCCTTGGGCGACTCCTCTTTGAGGGGAGGCACGGGGTTCGCGGTGCCGCAGTCCGGGCAGATCAACGTTTGCCCGACCTCTTCGGCGGTGGCCAGCATCCGCGTGCTGCATTGGCGGCAGAAGACCGGGAAATGCCGGGCGTAAACGGCCGCGTGGCTGGCCGGCGGCTGGCCCGGGCCTTCGTAAACGGCGTAGATTTCGGTGGGGCGGGAGGCCGCCTTCGAGGCTGGGCCCTGGGGCTTTTCGGGCACCTGCGTGGTGGTCCCGCAATCGGGGCATTCGATCCACTGGCCGGCCTCCTCCTCCAGAGCCACCAGCCGGGTGCCGCACAGCTTGCACCGCACCGCAACATAGACGGGCCAGTCGGCTTCGTCTGCGGGTGTCCACTCGGGGCTCCGCAGGGCGTAGGGTTCCACCTGGCCCGGAAAGTGGCTCTCCTGCGGCACGGTGAACACGTACTGGCACCAGGGGCACCGTCCGCGGCTGCCGGCCCGACCCTTGGGGGCCTTCAGCCGGGCAGTACATTGCGGGCAGCCGAAATGGAGATCGCGATCGGCCTGAGGCACCCTTTCAGACTAACGCGAAGCGTCGGGCTGGGCAAGCGCGGCAGGAAGTGGGCAGGCGTGAAGCCGGCCGTGCTCCAACCGCATCCAATGCGTGGCCAGCCGGCAGAGGAACTCGCGGTGGTGCGACACCAGCACCATCGCTTGCGGCAGGCCCAAGAGGACCTCTTCCACCCGGCAGGCCGACCTCTCGTCCAGCCCCGCCGTCGGCTCGTCGAGCAACAGCACTTGGGGCTGCATGGCCAACACGGTGGCCAGTGCCACGAGCCGCTTCTCGCCGCCGGAAAGCTTGTACGTGATGCGCCGTTCGTAGCCGGCAAGCCCCAGGCTTTGCAGCGTCCGGGCCACGAGGTCCCGCACCTGGGATCGGGGCACGCCCAGATTGAGCGGGCCGAAGGCCACATCCTCGGCCACGGTGGGGCAGAACAGTTGGTCGTCCACATCCTGGAAGAGCAGGCCCACGTGCCGCCGGACCTCGTGGAAATCGGCTTCGCGGCGCCGCGGTTTGCCTAACACTTCCACCGAGCCAGCGCTGGGGCGGAGCAGGCCGACGATGAGGGCCAATAGCGTCGTCTTGCCGCTTCCGTTGGGGCCCACCAGGGCGACGCGCTGGCCAGCGCAAAGCTCGAAATCGATTCCCGCCAGCACCGGGCGATCCCGGGTATAGGAAAACCACACGCCGCCCAGCCGCACCAAAGCCTCGCTCATCGCCACTCCATGCCTGCGATGCCGGCCAGGGCGGCCAGCACGATCACCGCGAAGGCGGCGTCAGCCCGGGTCAGGGCGAAGTGATCGAGCAGGTGAAAGCGGCCCCGGAATCCGCGGCACTTCATGGCAGCGGCCACCCGCTCGGCCCGGTCCAGACTCCGCACCAACAGCATTCCTACCAGGTACCCGTAGGTCCGCCATGTGTGCCGATTCATCCCCGGCCGAAACCCGCGCACCTTCATCGCCGCCGCCAGGCGATGGTATTCGGCCTCCAGCACGGCCACGTAGCGAACCGTAAGGAGCAGCAGGTGTACCAGCTTGTCGGGCACGCGGAGATGGTGCAGGGCGTGGCCCACCGTGGCGAGGTCCAAGGCGCCCACCAGTGCCGCCAGGCACAGCACGATGGCGTTGGCTTTGAGGATCACCGCCCCCGCCAGGCCAAGCCCTTGGCGCGACACGGTCCACGTTCCCCAGGCCCTCAGGGGCTCGCCCTCCACCCCCAGCGAGACCACGGCGGCCAGCACCAGTAGAAACGCATTGAGGGGCAGCACCCGGCCCATCGCCCTGCGCCAACCTATGCCCGAGGCCGCCACCAGCACCGCCGAGCACACCAGGGCCATCGTCAAGGCCGCCGGCCGGGTAGCGGCAGCCACCAGCACAGAGAACGCCGCAGCCGCGACGATTCGAATCCGCGGGTCCACCCGGGCCAGCCAGCCCCCACCGCCCCAGCCCGTGCGTTCCAACACCGAGGTGTCCATGACGGTTTCAGCCCCTTCCGGTTCGCCGCCGGTGGACCACGTACAACACCACGCCCATCACGCCCAGGATATAGCCGATGCCCCCCAGCACATCGCGAATCCGAATTTCCTGCCGAAACGCGTCGAACTCCTGCCGAAGGTTCACCACCTGGGTGCGCAGGGCCTCGAGCGAGGCGCCCAAGTCGCCCGTTGGGCCGGCGCTGGGCGGACCGGGCCGGCTATCTTCCGGCTCGGGCCGACCATGCGGCGCCGACTGGCTGCCCGGCCCGGGGTGAGTATCCGGTGCAGCCTGGTTGCCCGCCCCGGGGGAGTTGCCCGGCCGGTCAGCGGGTGGCGACTTGGCGGGCAACGCGTCTGCCGGCGGGGTGGATGCCCGGCTGCCGCCTACCGTATCCACCTTGCCCAGCGGCGGCAGATCGGCGGGCAACTCCTCCTGGGCGATGCGATACTCGGCCGTGTGTCCGCCCCCTGTATCGACCACCACGCGGTGCTCGCACCGAAACCGGACCGGCACAACGAACTTGCCTTGGTCGTCCGTCGTGGTCTCGCCGAGCAGTTGCCCGGCCGGCCCCAGCACCCGAACCGCCACCCCGGCGGCGGCCCCGCCACCGCGGAAGTACGTCTCGCCGCGAAGCACCTTCCCGTCCACCGCAGCGAACACGTGGAGCTTGTGCGCCTGGGCGTGCCTGGCGGGGATGGCCAGCATCATGACCACCGCAAAGCAGGCCGCCGCCCTACGCATCGGAAACCTCCACCCGCAAGGCCGGTACCAAAGGCGCTTCGAGCACCTCGGGCCGCGCCCGGAGCAAGAACACCACGGCGCCGGCCGTGACGCACCCTTCCACCGCCGCTACCGGCAGATGGGCCAGCAACACGAGCACGGCCAGCCGGTCCAGCGCGCAGCCGGCCAGGGCCAAAGCGCCGGCCAACAGCAGCGATCCTAGGACGATGCCCAAGGCCCCGGCGGCAAAGCCCGCCCCGGCCGCCAACGCCTCCCGCCCGCTCCGCGCCGCCCGATTGCACCGCGCGAACACCGCCACCGCCGGCAACGCCATCACCACCGTGTTGATACCCAGCGTCGTCAGACCGCCGAAACCGAAGAGCAAGGCTTGCAGGCCAAGCGCTACCAATAGCGCCGGGAACGCGACCCATCCCAGCACCAGCCCCACCAACCCGTTGAGCACCAGGTGCACCGACGCCCATCCCAGCGGCACGTGCACCAGCGAGGCCACGAAAAAGGCCGCGCTGAGCATGGCCACCTGCGGAATCCGCTCGTAATCCAAGCGCCGCAGGCCCAGGGCCGTCCCCGCAATCGCTGCGCCCCAGCCGCCCACCAACAGCAGCTTGCCGGCGGTCGAAACGGTCAATACAGCCTCTTCCAGGTGCATCGGCATTGTCCTCGATGGCGGAGACCTCTGCGGGGCGGGCCGGCTCGGCGTGCGCTCGGCCACCACTATTGTAACACGGATTTGCGATTCGTCATACCCAGCGCCCGCCGCTACAAGCACCCCCGTCGCCGGCCCCTGGGCGGTCGAAGCACGGCCTCTTCTCGCTACTTCATGTCCACGGCTTTGACCCACATCACCGCCCCCCACTCGACCTCGGCCGGCCGCCCGTCCGGACCCGGCCGCGATGGTCCCGTTACCAGGGCCGCAAAGCCCCACCAACCCGCCCGGGGGAGGCTGTAGGCAAATACCCCCTGGGCATCCGCTTTGATCACCTGGGTAATGAAAGCATCGTTGGGCGGCCGCACCCGGTTGCCCTCGTTGAAATACTCCACCTCCACGGTCGCATACGGCACCGGTTTGCCATCCCGCTTGACAATCCCCCGAAACATATTGCCGGTCCACAACCCGTACGGCCGTACCAAAGGCTCGATCTCCACGGGGAACCCCACCGAGGCCTCCCAGCCGCTCTCCGCCCCCAAATAGTCCACCACCACCTTGGTGTAATGGATGATCCAGCGGCGCTCGGCCGGCTCCCAGTACGGCGCAGGCTCGACGAAGAACACGTAGTCGCCCGGCCGGGCCAGCCTGGCCGTCGCGGTATAGGCCCGCTTGTCGCCCACGCGGGTCTCGCGCAAGGCCCCCAACAGGTCCGTGGTCTGGCCGTGGGCGAGCATTCCGAACCGCTTGGGCCGCCCCATGTCCATCGGTGGGCCTTGCTCCATGGGGTGCATGAACAGCAGTCGCAGCTCGACCCGGCCGCCCCCTTCGGCACCAAGTACGTCGTCTTGCGGCAACAGCACCTGAAAATGGGCCCCCGCAGTCCCGGTTGCCAGCACAACCGCTCCAATCGCCAAGGCGACCCAACGCACCCATGCACACATTGCAGTGTTACGCCACATTTTTGTCGTATGACGCCTTTGCCGTCTTACTGCCTGAGACCGGCGCGGAAGCGATGCTCCGCGCAAAACGGGGCAGACAACTTCGGTGTTACCTTTCGCCATATTGTAACACCATACGGAACGGCCGTCGAGCAAGGGGCTCCCCTGGAGGGCCACGCTCCGTCGTGGCCGCGGATGCGATTGTTAAACACGCCGGACGCGACGGAGCGCGTCCCTCCAGTCACCCCCTTGGAGGGCCACGCTCGATTGGAGGGCCACGCTCCGTCGTGGCCGGGGCGTGACTTGTGGCCATCACGTATGCGCTGCGGCCATCACCAGCTCGCCCTTGTAGATCCCTTTCAGGCCCCTCAGCCGGGCCGCAATGTCGCGAAGCCGCCTGGCCGGCCCCCGCAACACGATCACCTCCAGGCACAGGTCGTGCTCCAGATGGGCGTGCAGCGTCGAGATGACCAGATCGGTATGATCGTGCTGGAGCTGGAGCAATTGGTCCCTAAGCTGCGAGCGGTGGTGGTCGTACACCAAGGTGAGCGTGCCGGCAGCATCCCGGCACTCGGCTTCCCACGCCCGGCGGGTCAGGGTATCGCGTATCAGTTGCCGCACCGCCTCGCTGCGGGTGGCAAACTTCTCCTCCTGGCAGTACTGGTCGAACTTCTGCAACAGGTCTTCTTCCAGAGAGACCGAAAACCGCACGATTTCGGACATAAACCACCACCCCGACCAGCAACTGCTTGGCCAAAACCGGTCCAACGTCCACGGCTCCGCCGCCACGCGGCACGCCACCCTCGGCGCACCCGGGCCGGGCAGCCCTGCCCTTCGCCGCAACGCGTTGTGCCGCACAGAATGAGGCTGGTGGGACTCGAACCCACGACCTACGGATTAAAAGTCCGTTGCTCTACCTTCTGAGCTACAGCCTCGGACACTCGGGATGGCCGGAACACCGGGCAACCCAGGGACCAGCCGGCCCCGCACACGCCAAACGCCGCCACAGACGCCCGCCGCGTTCGAATCGCACCGCATCCGGCCCTGCCGAATCGCCCGCCTCAAGGAAATGTACCGTCTGGCCGGGTCGTGGTAAACCCGCTCGTTCAGGCCGTATTCGGCACGGCCGCAGCCGCCGCGCAGAAAAGCCCACCACACCGCTGCGCAATGCCGCCCCACGGGCCCCCTGCCGCGTGGCCCCGGGACGTGCCTAGGCCCACGCCGCACCGAAGGCCCTTGCGCCCGCCCCAGAAGGCCGGGCGTGCCCTACCACCCCATCACCATGTTCGACTCGATCACCTTGCGGGCCCGCTCCAGGTCGGTACCCGTCTCCTGCATATAAAGCCGTATGGCGTGAAGCTTGTCGCCAGCGGCCTTGGCCAGGCAGTCGCGGGCGGTGTGGCACACGTCGATGCCGCCGGTGATCCCCAGGGCCGCCTTGGAGATCACCCAGCAGTCCCGGGGACGGCGCGTAACACGCACGGGTGTCTCGCGCGGGTAACTCTCCTGCACCAGCCGGCGGGCTGCCGCCTCGTCCTCCGCCCACGTGATGATGATGTGGCACTCCGTCTCGATCTCGAACAGGGGCATGTCGCTATCCGTCACTTGCCTATGCAATAAAGACAACGATCGGTCCGCACCAATAACCGCTTGCCGCATACCGCTGGGGTGGCGTTGACCACGCCCGAATCGTCCAGGCGATTGCGGCCCAGTTCCTCGAACCGCGGGCCCAAGGCCAGCACGATCGTGCCGTCCTCGCGGCTAGGAACCAGAATGGCGCCGCCGGCCGCCACCGGCGACGCATATACCCTATCGCCCCGCCCCCGAAGGCTGAGCCGCTCCTTGTACACCCGGCTGCCGGTCTTGGCATCCAAACACGTCGCCACCCCTCGCTGGTCCACCCAGTACAAATGCCCTTCGAACAACAAAGGGGTGGCCACCTTGGGCGTCTCGTCCGCTTCCCAAAGGATGTGCGTCTTGGTCACATCCCCGCGTCCCCCCGCGCGGATCGCCAGGATGTGCGGCTTCCGCCCTCCGGTGACATAGACTACCCCATCCCCAGCAACGACCGCCGGG
>JBBIQF010000286.1:0-8185 GCA_037442445.1 Planctomycetaceae bacterium | reverse complement strand
GCGGCAGATGATCGAAGAGTTTGGCGGAGGGATGCGTGCGGGGTCGGTGTTTCGGTGTGCTTTGACGGGTGGTGCGGCGGGCACCTTGGCCGGTCCCGGGCAGCTCGATGTGCCGATCGACTACGATTCGATGCGCCAGGGGGTGGCGTTGGGGTCGGGGGGATTGTTGGTTTGCGATCAGACCGTTTCCCCAGCGAAGCTGCTCCGAGAGTTGTTGCATTTCTTCGAGAGCGAATCGTGCGGCAAGTGCACGCCGTGCCGGATTGGCACGCGGGATGCGCGGGAGATCGTGGACCGCATGGTGGCGGGCCGTGCGAAGCCGGGCGACCGCCAGCGCCTGGAGCGGCTGGCCGGGTTGTTGCAACAGGCGTCGCTGTGCGGCCTGGGGGTATCGGTGGCCAACCCCATCCGCTCGGCGCTCGCGCATTTTCCCGAGTGTTTTCCGGATGGGTAAGGCGGCGGAGGAGGTTCGGCGGTGTCGGTTCGGGTGGTGATCAACGGCCGGCAGGTGGAGGCCAGCGACGGCCAGACGGTCCTGGAGGCGGCCGCTTCGGCCGGCATCGAAATCCCCACGCTGTGTTACCATCCGCGGCTTAAACCGGTGGGTTCCTGCCGGTTGTGTGTGGTGGAGATCAAGCCGCAGGGGGCACTGGCCGCGTCCTGTACATTGCCGGTGCGCGAAGGTTTGGAGGTGGAGACCGAGTCGCCGCAGGTGGTCGAAGCCCGCCGGCAGATATTGGAGTTGCTGTTGGAGGATTACGAGGACGCGGGATACGCAGCCGGGGACCGGCCGGCCACGGAGTTCGAGCGGTGGGTGGCGCACTACGGGCTGCAGGTGGCGCGGGGGTTGGGGGGCAAGTCGCGATTCCGGGTGAATAGCGACCCGAATCCGTTCGTGTGGGTCGATTTGAACAAGTGCATTCTGTGCACGCGGTGTGTGCGGGCGTGTGCCGAGATACAGGGGCGTTTTGTGTGGGGGGTGGCCGAGCGAGGCCGGGCGACCCGCATCGTGGCCGGGGCCGACACGTCGCTGCTGGAAGCGCGGTGCGAATCGTGCGGGGCGTGTGTGGCGGTGTGCCCGACCGGGGCCCTGGACGACAAGCCTTCGGTGGGGCGCGGGCAGGCGGAAAAGCGTGTGGCCACCACATGCCCCTATTGCGGCGTGGGCTGCCAGATGGAACTCCATGTGCGGCAGGGGCGGATCGTGCGGGTCACTGCTGATTTCCGGGTGGGTCCCAATTTCGGGCACCTGTGCGTCAAGGGGCGATACGGGTACGAGTTTGTGCACCATGCGGATCGGCTGACCCGGCCCCTGGTGCGGCAGGAGCTGCTGGAAGGCAAGCGTGGCGAAGCAGGCCGGCGGGGTCCGTGGGTGCCAGTGGCGTGGGAGACGGCGCTGGGGATCGTGGCCGATCGGCTGGACGGCATTCTGCGCCAGTCGGGGCCGGATGCCATCGGGGTGCTTTCGTCGGCCAAATGCACCAACGAGGAGAACTATCTGGTGCAGAAACTGGCCCGGCAGGTGCTGGGCACGCACAACGTGGACCATTGTGCGCGGCTGTGCCACGCTTCGACGGTGGCGGGGTTGGCGGCGTGCCTGGGCTCTGGGGCGATGAGCAACACCATGGACGACGTGGCCGAGCACGCCCGGGCCATGCTGCTGATCGGCTCGAACACGACCGAGCAGCATCCGGTGTTCGGGGCGCGGATTCGCCAGGCGGTGCTTCGGCGGGGCATGAAACTGGTGGTGGCCGACCCCCGGCAGATCGACCTGGCCGATTTCGCCGTGCTCCACCTGCGGCAGCGTCCAGGCAGCGACGTGGCCTTGATCAACGGGTTGATGCACGTGATCCTCGAGAAGGGGTGGGAGGATCGCGAGTTCATCGAGGCGCGGTGCGAAGGGTTCGAGGAGTTGCGGCGGACGGTGGCCGGCTATCCGCCCGCGCGGGTCGAGGACCTCACCGGGGTTCCGGCCAGCCTGGTGATTCAGGCGGCGGAGCTGTTGGCCTGCAATCGCCCGATGGCCGTGGTGTGGGCCATGGGAATCACCCAGCACACCACGGGGGTCCTCAATGTGCTGAGCCTGGGCAATCTCCAGATGCTTTTGGGCAACCTGGGCGTGCCCGGGGGCGGCGTGAACCCGCTGCGCGGCCAGAACAATGTGCAAGGGGCGTGCGACATGGGGGCGCTGCCGAACTTCTTTCCCGGCTACCAGCGGGTGGGCGACCCGGCCGTGCGCCAGCGATTTGCCGAGGCGTGGCGCTTGGAGGCCGCCGGCCCGTCGCCGGCTCTGCCCTGGGCGCTGCCCGAAACCGCAGGGCTGACGGTCACCGAGATGATTTCCGCAGCCGGAGCCGGTACGGTTCGGGGGCTGGTGGTGGTGGGCGAGAATCCGGCCATGACCGACCCCGACCTGAACCACGTGCGGCAGTGCCTGGAGGCCTGCGAGTTCCTTGTGGTGCAAGAGATTTTCCCCTCGGAGACCGCGCAGTTGGCCCACGTGCTGTTGCCAGGGGCCAGTTGGGCGGAGAAGTCGGGCACCTTTACCAACACCGACCGCCGTGTGCAGCGGGTCCGGCAAGCGCTCGGACCGCCGGGCGAGGCGCTGGCCGACTGGCAGATCGTAGCGCGGCTGGCGCAGGCATTGCTCAAGCGCCAGGGCCGCCGGCCCGCCGGGCCGTACAGCGCGTGGGACTATGCCTCGCCGCAGGTGGTCATGGAAGAGATTGCAGCCTTGGTGCCCGTCTATGCCGGGGTGCGATACGAGCGCCTGGAGCGTGGCGAGACGCTCCACTGGCCAGTGACAGGCGTCGATCATCCGGGCACGCCCATTTTGCACGTCGGCCGCTTCACCCGCGGCAAAGGGCTTTTCCATGCGGTCGAGCATTTGCCGCCCCACGAGCTGCCGGACGACGAATACCCGCTGGTGCTGACCACCGGCCGGGTGCTGTATCACTGGCATGGGGCGGAAATGACGCGCCGCGTGGCCGGCCTTCTGGCCGTCTGCCCCGATGCCACGGTGGAGATAAGCCCCGAAGATGCGGCCTGGATCGGGCTGGATGGCAGGGCTACGGTGCGGGTGGTCTCACGCCGCGGCGAGATGGTCGCGCACGCCCTGGTGACCGATCGGGTGCCGCCGGGCGTGGTGTTCGGCAACTTCCACTTCCCGGGCCACAAGAACATCAATAACGTCACCATCGCCGCTCTGGACCCGGTGGCGAAAATCCCCGAGTATAAGGTGTGCGCCGTGCGCGTGGAGCCCGCTTGAGGCTTGGGGGGAATCTCCAAGCGGCCTGGCCGCGGCCAGCACACCACGGGTTGCCCCAATGCGGGGCCGTTTGGCTGCCACCCGTGCCGTTGCGTGCGCGAAAGCTCTTGCGGCAAGAGGTTTTGTACAGACCGGGGTTGGTTTTCTTCCGGGGCTAAGGCTGGGCCGGTGTGAGGCGTGGAGCAAGAGGGCGCGATCTTGGGCGGCAATAGGTATTTTTCAGCCCGGAGCAACAGCGATGCGAAACGAAGTGTGCCGCAACCGGCGTCTATTTCTCCGCGAGGTGGCTGGCCTGGGGGTTTCCTTGGGAATGCTCGCACCGCGGAGCGCCCCGGCGGCCGCGGGCCCGAGTCCAGCTTCCCGCGACCGGCCTGAGGTGGTGGTGATCTATTTCCCGCACTGGCACCGCTACGACCATATGGATTCGTGGCACGGGTTCGGCTGGACCGAGTGGGAGTTGGTCAAATCGGCCCCTCCGCGGTTCGCGGGGCACTATCAGCCGCTGCGGCCGGCCTGGGGGTTCTTCGACGATTCGGATCCCGCCTGGTCGCAGCGCGAGATCGACCTGGCTGCCGACCACGGCATCGACGTATTCCTCTTCGACTGGTACTGGTACTGCGGCGTGCGGATTATGCAAGAGGCCTTGGAAAACGGGTTCCTAAAGGCCCCCAATCGCCAGCGGCTGAAGTTCGCCCTCATGTGGGCCAATCACACCTGGGGCGACTACTTCCCCGTGGCCTACGACAAGCCGTTCCACGTCTGGCTGCCGCAGCGCCACAGCCCCGCGGATTTGGCCCGGGTGGTGGATTACTGGATCGAGCATTACTTCCGCCAGCCGAATTATTGGAAGGTGGACGGCCGGCTGGTGGTGAGCATCTTCGATCCCGACACGTTCATCGGCCAACTGGGCGGCCCGGCAAAGACCAAGGCCTTGCTCCGCGAGATGGATGCCAGGCTCCAGAAGGCCGACCTCCCGCCCATCCATTGGAACGCGATGGCCCGCAGTGCCGAAAAGGTCGCGACCTACCGCGATGCCGGGTTCCATTCCACCACGGGCTACAACATCACCGACGCGGGAAAGACCTCGCCGGGCCTGACACAGCAGTACGAAGACCTGATGGTGGCGCACCGCAAGACGTGGCAAAGCATGGCGGCAGCCGCCTTGCCGTACTGCCCCGTGGTCACCATGGGTTGGGACGTTACACCGCGGTGCGAGCACAAGGTGCCGTTCCCATTTGCCAAGCCGCACTACCCATACGGCCATGTGGTGGTGGGGAACACGCCGGAGCGGTTCGGCCGGCTGTGCCGCGAGGCGGCGGAGTTTGCGGCCAACGATGCCCACCGCCCGCCGGCCGTGGTGATCAATGCCTGGAACGAATGGACGGAAGGGTCGTACCTGCTTCCCGAAACCCGCCACGGCACCGCCTACCTAGAGGCGTTGCGCCGAGCATTCGGGCGATGAAGCGGCCTTTTTTGACTCCGCCGGGCTCGCGACCGCTACCGAGCCGCGACCGGAAGGGAGCCCCGGGCGTCAGCCCGGGGTGGGAGCAGGAGCCTGGAGGGACGCGCTCCGTCGCGTCCGGCGTCTTCCTCGCGGCCGGGTTCCGCCAGCGGTGACCAGCGAGCCCCGGGCGTCCGCCCGGGGTGGGGTGGGGGCGTGCTTGAATGCCGGCCGCACCGGGGGCTTGCGGAACCACGTCCAGCGGCAGGACAACCGCGGGCTGGCGTGCTGGCCGCACCGGGGGCTGACGCCCCCGGCTCTTTGGCTCATGGCTGGCCGCACCGGGGGCTTACGCCCCCGGCTCTTTGGCGTGGCGCTTGGCGGTCAAGGCGGAACTGGGCTTGAACCCGGGGGCGTGAATAACTAGTATCCGCCGACCTTTCCCGGGGGGTGGCCCCTCGAGCCATCCCAAGACCGTGCGATCGTAAACGCAAGCCCTGGTTCAGGCACGCCCGTGATGCCACGGTTCGACGCCATGCGGTCGGCGTATGCCGTTTTGGTCGGCTGGGGGTTGGCTATTGCCCTTTTGGTGGGGACAAGCCATGCGCAGGCCGCCTTGGCCGACGGGCCCTACCAAGGCTACACCCTGCGGCACAAGCGGGCCGCCGAGGTCGAGCGTGTGCTGACGGAAATGCTTGCCAGCACAGGAGTTTCGGCGCAGGTGGTGGTCGATGCCCGGGGCAACCAGCTTTTGGTGCGCGGCCCGGAGACCGCCCAGCAAATCGCCCGCGAGTTGATCGCCACCTTGGACCGGCCCCCGGCAGCCCAGCCGGTGGTCCGGGTGTATGCGGTGGAACCCGGGGCGCTTGTCAGTGCGGCCGAGCGGGTCCGCAAGCAGTGTGCCGATCGGCCCGGCGAGGTGGCCGTCTCCACCGATCCCGAAGCGGGCCAGCTCATTGTGCTGGCCCCTCCGGATGTGCACAAACATATCGCCACTTTGGTCGGCAGCGACGGGGCCGCACCCCGCCTATCTGGTGGGTCTGCGAGGCCTAACGGGGCCAACGACGGTGCCGTGCGTCAGCCCATCCGCCAAACCAGCCTGATGGCCACCGAGGAGTTCGTGCCCACCCCCAACTTGGGCGTGCGCCAGGCCGAGGAACATCTTCGCCAAATGTACGGTGCGCGGTTGACGTACCAGGGCAGCGGGCGGTCTGGGGAAAAGCCGGCGTATCGGTTTGTCGATGCCCGGGGGCGCCGGGTGGAGCTTTTGGTTGACCGCTCGCGCAACGGATTTCTATTAGTGGGCAATGTCTCGCTGGTGGGGCAGTTTTCGCGGTTGCTGAGGGCTTTGGATGCTGCCGGGCAGGGCCAAGGGGGTGGCATCCGGGTGATACCGGTGCGCCACGCTTCGCCTTCGAAGATTCGCGAGGCGGTCGAGGCGTGGCGGGCTTCGACGTGGGAGCCGAGTTCGGGCTCCGGCGGACCGAGTCCCGCGCCTGCTCGCGGTCCGGCAACCGATGATCAAAGCGCTGTGGATGGCCCAGGGGGCCTGCGCCTGGCCAGCTATTTGTTTCAAGCGGGCGAGGGTGGGGCCGGAGGGGCTGGTGGCGGTCCAATGCCGGCCGGAGCCGGGCCGAGTGCAGGCATGGCCCCTGCGGGTGCCGGGGCGAAGGCTGGGGCTGCACCGGAAGGCGTCCTGGCCGAAGGGCCTGCGCCGGCCGAAGCGGTCCGCCCGCCGGCCAAACAGCTCACTCCCGAAGAAGAGGAAGAGTTTCGCCGCCGCTTGCGCCAGCTCGGTGCAGACGTGCAGGTGGAAATCCTGCCGGACCTGGATGCCATCATCCTCCGCGGCCGGGACCGCGACCTCAAGGAACTCCAGCGGATCATCGAAGAGATCGAGCGACTGAGTGCCGAGACGGAGCCGGCCATCGATATCTACCTGCTGCGCCATGCCAGCGGGGAAGCGGTTTCGGCCATTTGCGGCAAGTCAACGAGGACTATTTGGGGGGCCGGCAGGGGCGCGTGACCATCATGCCCCTGGGCAAGCCGAACGCTTTGCTGCTCATTGGTTGGGGGGATGCCGTGCGGGCGGCCAAAGAGCTGATCGCCAAGTTGGACCAGCCCGTGGAGCCGCGGACCGAGCAGCGGATTTTCCACCTGCGGCATGCGCCGGCCTCGAGCGTGGCGACGGCGATTACGCAGTTTCTGACCAGCCGGGCCACGGGCATGGGGCCGCGGGTGCAGGTGATGCCCGATCCCCGGACGAACTCGCTTTTGGTCCATGCGGCGCCGCGGGACATGGCCGAGGTGGAACTGTTGATCGAGCGGCTGGATACGGCGGAGACCGACGCCGTGCTCCAGACGCGAGTGTTCAAGCTGTACAACGCGCTGGCGACGGATGTGGCGGGCACGCTCCAGGCGGCGCTGGATGCGGCGCGGGGTGCGGGGCCGGCCCAGGCCTCGGCGGCTTTGGAACTGCTAACGGTCGATCCCAAGGGCCAGCGCCTGGTGAAGTCGGGGGTGCTGGCCGACGTCCGCCTCAGCGCCGACCCGCGCCTGAACGTGATCATCGTGCATGCGCCGGCCGAGAGCATGGAACTTTTGGCCGCCCTCATCCGGCAGCTCGACACGCCGGGGGCGGCGGCGCAGATCAAGGTGTTCCGGATTGTCAATGGGGATGCCACGGCGGTGGCCAACATGTTGCGCTCGTTGATTCCGACGGGGGGCCCGCCGGGACCGCCGCTAGCCCCGCCGGCCGAGGGCGAATCGGCGCTGATCCCCATGCGCTTCTCGGTCGATACGCGGACCAACAGCATCATCGCCGTGGGTGCCCCCAGCGACCTGCGGATCGTGGAAGCCCTGATCATCCGCCTGGACGAGCAGGACGTGCAGCAGCGGCAGACGGCCGTGTACCGGCTGAAGAACGCCCCGGCCATCGACGTGGCCCAGGCCATCAACGACTTCCTCCGCAGCCAGCGGCAGTTGCAGCTCGCCGCGCCCGGCGTGCTCAGCCCTTTCCAGCAATTGGAAAGCGAAGTGGTAGTGGTGCCGGAACCGGTTTCCAACGCCCTGATCCTCAGCGCCACCCCGCGGTTCTTCAAGGAAATCGCCGACCTGATCGAGAAGCTCGACTCGCCACCGCCCCAGGTGATGATCCAGGTGCTCATCGCCGAGGTCCAGCTCAGCAACAACGACGAGTTCGGCGTGGAGTTCGGGTTGCAGGATTCGATCCTTTTCGACCGCAGCCTGCTGTCGGGCAATTTGACGACCATCACCCAGACGCTCCAGCAATCGACCCCCGCGGGCATCATCACCCAGACGACCCAAAGCACCCCCTTCGCCACCTTGAATCCCGGATTCAATTTCAACACCACGGAGCCGCTGGGCAATTCGGCCAGCGCCCAGTCGCTGGCCACTGCGTCGAAGGTGGGCACGCAGGGGCTCACCAGTTTCGGCGGGGGGCGGGTGAGCAACGA
>JBBIQF010000285.1:4741-8213 GCA_037442445.1 Planctomycetaceae bacterium | reverse complement strand
GGGTTCGCCGCGCCGGGGGCCCTCGGCCACCAAAGGCCGGCCGAACTTCACCACCAGCTTCTCGAACTCCCGGCCGGCGATCTGCTCCAGGCACACCTCGGCGATGTCCGACAAGGCCCCGGTCACCGCCAGGATATCCTCCTTGCCCAGAAGGTCCCGCACCCCCACGCAAAGCTGCTGGTCGTTCTTGAAACTGTGGAGGATGGGGTCTAGGTCCTCGGCCGACCGGCAAAGCTCTTCGAGTTGCCGCTGGAGGGTGTCGCGCGTCGGCAGCTTGTCGAGCACCAGGCTGTCCATCAGGCCGTCGATCATGCCGGGATTGCTGGTCAGGATGCCGGCCAGGTAGGCGCTATAGGCGCACAGCTCGACATACAGCCGGAGGCTGGGCGGGTTGAAACTGAACAGCTCCCACAGCACGCCCTTGCCGCCCAATGAGTCGCTGACCTGATCGCGATTCACCAGGGGGGAGTCCGGGTCGGGCGTGGCCGCGATGGCCGACAAGAGCTGCGGGGCGATCGACGCCAGAAAATGCCGGCAGCGCCGCGTGGAAAGGAAGCGGATTTTCTCCTCGGCCAGCGACATCAGGTTGCGGTAGGCCTGCTTCACATCGCGGAAGCGGTACTTGCCCAGTACGGCGGCGATCTTCTCCTCTGGCGGGTCGGGGTCGAGGACCAGGTCCACCTCGTCGGCCGTGGCCTCGTCGTCGCTGAACGCATCGTTGAGCAGGTGATCCAGGATCCGGCGGTTCAGGTCGGTGGTGTTGCGGTAATCGGCCTGGAAGGCTTCGCGGGCGGTGCGGGCCGGCGTATCGGCATATCCCATGCGGCGGGCCAGCTTCTGGAGTTCCTCCGGCTCGGCAGGCAGCAAGTGCGTTTGGAGGTCGAAGAGGATTTGCAGCCGGTGCTCCACCTTGCGGAGAAAGGTGTAGTTCTGCTCCAGGATCGACCGCTCCAAGTGGGTCAGGCAGCCGCTGTTTTCCAGTTGCACGATGGCCTCCAGGGTCGAGCCGGTCCGCAAGGCCGGCAGGTCGCCGCCGTTGAGCAACTGGAGGAACTGGATGACGAACTCGATGTCGCGGAGGCCGCCCCGGCCGGTCTTCACGTCCCGGGCATCGCGCCCCTGGTCGCGGGCCAACTGCCCGATCCGCCGCTTCAGGGCCTTGATGCCGCTGATATCGGCCCGGCTGAGGTAGCGGCGGTAAATCCAGGGTTCCAGCCTGGCCAGGAAATCGCGGCCCAGGTCCAAATGCCCCGCCGCAGGCCGGGCTTTGATGTACGCCTGGCGCTCCCACGTCCGGCCGCGGATGTCGTAATACTGCAAGGCCGCTGGCACGCTGATGGCGATGGGCCCGCGCTGTCCCTCCGGCCGCAACCGCAGGTCCACGCGGTAGGCGATGCCCAGCTCGGTCGGCTCGGTGAGCAGATACACCACGTCCCGGGCCAGGCGGTCGAAGAACTCGGCGTTTGTGATCGGACGGCGGCCGTCGGTCTTCCCCTCCGCCTCGTAAAGGAATACCAGGTCGATATCGCTGGAGTAGTTCAGCTCGCCGCCGCCAAGTTTGCCCAGGGCCAGCACCACGAAGCGCGCAGGCCGGCCGTCCGGGCATCGCGGCGTCCCCCGCTGCTTCTCGTGCTTGCGCCAGGCGGCCTGGAGGGCGGCTTCAAGAATGGCATCGGCCAGATAGGAAATCTGGGCCGTCACCACCGGCAAGCTCTGCTCCCGAATGATGTCGCCGTAGGCGATCCGCAGCATCTCGCGGTGCTTGAACCGCCGCAACGCTCGAAGCACCAAGGGTTCGTGGTCCAGCGCCGCCACCTCGGCCACGATCTCGTCCACCAGCGCCTGCCGGGCCACCGGCTGGCCCTCGGTCAGCCGCAACAGGTCGTAGCTTTCCGGATCGGCCACCAACAGGTCGCTGAAATGCTGGCTGGTCGAGAAGATTTGGAGCAAAGGGGGAAGCGCTGTGGGGTCCCGCTCGAAGAGTGCCCCTACCGAAAGGGGGCTGCGGGCGGCCGCCACGAACCGCTCCAGATTGTTCAGCGCCATGTCCGGGTCCGGGCAATCGACCAGCACGCGCTGGAGCTGGTCGCACACCGCAGCCACCAGGTCCGGCGTCATCCCGCTGGAGGCGATCCCCACCAGGTTCTTGTGCCCGCGCCGCACGTCGGTAATGCCCAGCGCCCGCAGCCAGTCGGCAGCCGCCTCGGGACTCTCCAAGTAACGCGCTAAAGTTGCAACATCCATTGCACGCGGAACCTGCCGGCGGCCGCCCCGGCACGCCGCACCCGGAATACCCCGATACGCTGCGGCGGGCCGCGCACCGGCCTATCCCTCCACCTCGACCACCCGGCCGAACAAGGTGAAAGCATCCGCGGACTCGATTCTGACCTGCGCCAGCCTCCCCGTCCATGCCACCGGACCGTCGAACACCACGATCCGATCGCACACCGTGCGCCCGGTCAGTTGCACCGTGCCCGCCGGTTGGCCGGCCTTGCGCGCCACCTTGCTCGGCCCCTCGACCAGCACCTCCACCACCCGGCCCACGAACGGCTGGTTTTCTTCCAGGCTGATGGCGTTCTGGATGGCCAACAGCTCGTTGTTCCGCCGCCGTTTGACCTCCTCGGGCACGTCGTCGGCATAAAGCTCCGCACTCTTGGTGCCGGGGCGCGGGCTGTACTTGAAAATAAAAGCGTTCTTGAATCGCGCCTCGCGGACCAGGGCCGCGGTCTTCTGGAAATCCTCCTCCGTCTCGCCGCAAAAACCGACGATGAAGTCGCTCGTCACCGCCGCCTGGGGCACCGTCTGGCGGATGGCCTCGAGCATCTCGCGGTACTGCCCCACCGTATAGCCCCGCTTCATCCGCCGCAGCACCGCGTCCGAGCCGCTCTGGGCCGGCACATGCAAATACGGGCACACTTTGGGCAAGTCGCGGACCGCCTGGAGCAAGTCCGCCGTCATGTGCCTGGGGTAATTCGTCACGAACCGCAGTCGCCGGATGCCCTCGATGCCGCTGAGCCGCTCCAAGAGGTCCGACAGCCGGACCGTCCGGCCCCCCGAAACACTGCGGTAACTGTTGACCGTCTGCCCCAACAGAGTCACTTCGCGGCAGCCCTGGTCGGCCAGTTGCCGCACCTCGGCTTCGATCTCCTCGGCGGGCCTGCACTGCTCCGGCCCCCGGACCTGCGGCACGATGCAGTATGTGCAGAACTTGTCGCACCCGGTCATCACCCGGACCATGGCCTGGTGGCGGTGCGGCCGGGCTTCCACCACGCGCAAGGGATCGAACCGGCCAAAACTCTGCTCGACCGTGCGCCGATCGGCGGCCTTGCGGTCCAGGCCGACCTCCAGTTGCGGCCCCTCCCCCGCCTCGGCCCGCTGCAAGAGTTCGGGCCACTGGCCAACCTGCCCCGGCCCCACGACCACCTCCACGTGCGGCGCCCGCCGAAAAACCGCCGCCCGGGCCTTGTGGGGC
>JBBIQF010000285.1:0-4689 GCA_037442445.1 Planctomycetaceae bacterium | reverse complement strand
GCCCCAGGGCGCTGTAAATCTTGTCCTCGGCATGCTGCCGCACGCTGCAGGTGTTGAAAAGGATGGTATCGGCCTCGCGGGGACTGCCCACCCGCGTGTAGCCGGCACGCAAGAGACATTCGGCCACCAGCTCGCTGTCGAGCACGTTCATCTGGCAGCCGACCGTTTCGATGTAAAAACGCCTGGACATCGCTGGTCCGATCACTTACCCGCCCGTTCCGAGGCCCCGGATCGCTCCGGCCCGGGCTTGGCCCGCCGCGATCGCTCTGCCTCGGCCAGCAGTTCCTGAGCCAATGCGTTTCGCCGCCCCATCATCAACCCCACCAGCGAGCGCACCGCAACATATGCCGCAACGGCCAGCAATACGAAATCCCATCGCTCCATGGTGGGCAAACCCCCGAATAGCGGAGGACCGCGGGCGATCCAACACCTTGCCCAATTTTACCGCACATCCGGCCCGGACTACGAGACCGCCCGGCCTGCCTCACCAAGCGCGCAAATGCCCACCGGGCCCAGTCCGCCCGCGCTCAGTCAGAACGCCCCAATCGGCTGGACAAACAAACCGCTGCCGCCGCCCGACGCTGCCTTACGGCTTGCCCAAAGCCTCGCGAACCGCCGCCAGCTTCCCGGCCGAGCCCAGCTTCTGGTTCTTGTGGGCGATGTACTTGGCGTACTCGGCCATGAAGACCTTGCCCGGCGTTCGGGGGTCGAAATCCTCGGGCTTGTCGCGAAAACTCTCGCGGTACACCGCGCACCACACCAGCCGGCCGTCGGTATCGATATTGATCTTGCACACCCCCAACTGGGCGGCAGGTAGATACTGTTCTTCTGGCACCCCGCTGGTGCTCCCCAGCTTGCCCCCCGCGTTGTTGATCCGATCGACCCACTCCTTGGGCACACTGCTGGAGCCGTGCATGACCAGCGGGTATCGCTCCGGCAGGGCGTGATTGATCTCGCACAGCCGGTCCAGGCGCAGGGCCTGGCTACCCGAGAACTTGTACGCCCCGTGCGACGTGCCAATAGCCACCGCCAGCGAATCGCAGCCGGTCTTCTCGACGAACTCGGCCGCCTGGCCGGGGTCGGTTAGCCGCACACTGCCCACCACGTCCTCCTCCACGCCACCGAGTTGGCCCAACTCGGCCTCGACGACCACTCCCTTGGCGTGGGCGCGTTCCACCACCCGGCGGGTGATTTCGACGTTCTTCTCGAACGGTTCGTGCGAGGCATCGATCATCACCGAGCTGTAAAAGCCGCTGTCGATGGCATCGTAGCAGGTCTCTTCTGTGCCGTGGTCCAGGTGCACGGCAAAAATGGCTTCCGGAAACACCTCCTCCGCGGTGCGGATCATGGCCTCCAAGAACCGCTTGTCCGAATAGCTGCGAGCCCCACGCGAAATCTGAATGATGAACGGGGCCGCCAAGGCCGGGTTTACCGGCTCGTCGTTCTTGGACACCTTGCCCAGGTTCCCCCGGAACAGACCCACCGTCTGCTCCAGATTGTTGATGTTGTAAGCCCCCAGGGCGTACTTGCCGTATGCGTGCCGAAACAGCTCGTTGGTCGTAACAATCATCGAAATGGGCTCCTCATGTCGTCCCGCAGCCCGGCGACGGGTCCGCGGATCAAGCGGCTTGGGCAGGACGCTAGTCCGAGACCGGCTATCGAATCCCGGCCCAACACCCCACAGAAGTCTACCGAAAAACAGCCACGCCCGCCAGGGAACATCTGCGGCGCGGTAAAGATAGTATCGATTGGGGGGGCCGATGCACTCTACAGGCAGGTTCGCTCAGTCGCCCGGCGGGCGTGTTCGAACGAGCGGATGTAGTACAGCCGAAAGGGGGGCGTCCAAGCACCAGGGGTTGAATGACCAATGACCAAATGACCAAATGACCAATCACCAAGCACCAATCACCAATGACGAAACAGGTAACGCCCGAGGTTCTCGGACGACTGAGGCCCGACGACTGCTGGGAAGGTCGAGATCGTGGGCCCCTCTAACGGGCGGATACTCACGAGATCGCCAGCACTGCCCACTGGCTCATTCGGCACTTTTCATTCCAACTTCTTCCGCCCTTGAGTGTCGGCCACTTGTCATGCTCACCTGGTCATTGGCACTTGGTCATTGGTGCTTGGTCATTGGTGCTTAGTCATTGCCACTTGGTGATTGGCACTTGGTCATTGGTCATTCGACATTCGTCATTTGTCTTTCGACATTCGTCATTCCCCCTGCGGCCCCCCTTCCCAGCCCTACAGCATATCCACGGGGTCCACATCGGCGATCCACTGGACGTGCTCCGGGGGGGGCAGTTTTTCGGCGTGGCGCACGGCCTGGCGCAGGGCTTCGGCATCGGGCCCCTGGAGTTGGATTTGGTAGCGGTACAAGCCGCGGAGCTTGGCAAATGGTGCCGGGGCAGGGCAGAGGACCCGGGCGTCGGGCGAGGTGCCCAGCGCTTCGCGGACCTGGCCGGCCAGCGTCTCGGCGAAACTACGGGCCTGGGACTCCACTGGCCCCCGCACCACCAGGCGGATCATGTGTGCAAAGGGTGGGTACTTCAGCATTTGCCGCAAGGGGAGTTCCGCGGCCGCAAAACTCGCGAAATCGTGCCGCACCGCGGCCAGAATGGCCGGGTGGTCGGGGTTGTGGGTTTGGACGAGCACGCGCCCGGGCTTGTCGCCCCGGCCGGTCCGGCCTGCCACCTGGGTCACCAACTGGAAGGTCCTTTCGGCAGCGCGGAAATCGGGGAAGTGCAGGGCGGTGTCGGCATTGATCACGCCCACCAGGGTTACCTCGGGAAAATCCAGGCCCTTGGCGATCATTTGGGTACCGAGCAGAATCCGGACTTTGCCCTGGCGGAAGGCGGCCAGTGCTTTCGCATGGCTGCCGGGGTACTTCATGCTGTCGGTATCCATGCGCAGGCACGGGGCATCGGGAAAACGGGCCCGCACCTCGGCCTCGAGGCGCTGCGTGCCCCGGCCGCCGTAGTAGATGCCGGTGAACTGGCACTGGGGGCAGGCCGAAGGGGCCGGCATCTGATAGTCGCAGTAGTGGCACAGGGCGATGTTTCCGCTGCGGTGGTGGGTCAGGGCGACGTCGCAGTGGGGGCAGCGGACCACATGGCCGCAGGCCGGGCACTGGATGTGCGTCGAGTATCCGCGGCGGTTCAACAGCAGGATCACCTGGCCGCCCTCATCCAGCGCCCGCCGGATGGCCTGGTGGAGGACCCGGCTGATGGCCCCGCGGGTCTGGCGGAGGTGTTCGTCGTCGCGGAGGTCGATGGTTCCAACCGCCGGCATGGGCCTGTGAAGGATGCGGTGTGGCATCTCGACCAGCACATACTGCCCGGTGCGGGCCCGGTGCCAGCTTTCCAGCGACGGGGTGGCCGACCCCAGCACCAGCGGCACCTTCTCGGCCTTGGCCCGGGCCAGGGCCACATCGCGGGCATGATAGCGCGGAGCGGTCTCTTGCTTGAACGAGGTCTCGTGCTCTTCGTCCAAGACGATAAGCCCCAAGTGCGGCGTGGGGGCGAACACCGCGCTGCGGGCGCCGACCACAACCTGCACCTGGCCGGCCGCTATCCGCTGCCACTGCTGGTGCCGCTCGACATCGCTCAGATGGCTGTGGAGCACGGCCACGCCCGAGAATCGGGCCCGAAAACGCTCCAGGGTCTGCGGCGTGAGGCTGATCTCGGGGACCAGGACGATGGCCTGCCGGCCGAAACGGGCCACGTGCTCGATGGCCTGGATGTACACCTCGGTCTTGCCGCTGCCTGTCACCCCGTGGATCAGGATGGTGCGGTGCTGGCGGCTTTCCAGGGCATCGACGATGGCGGCCAAGGCCCGCGTCTGGTCCGGGTTCAGGTCCCAGGGGGCCTGCCGGGCAACCGGCAGTTCCGGAGGGGGCGAGGCCAGCACCCGCTCGGCCGACGAACGAATCAGCCCTTTGCGCCGCAGACTGGCGATCGGGGCGGCCGAACATTTGGCGATGCGGCACAATTGGGCGGGGGTGAGCGGCTGGTCGCTGGCCGCCAGTGCCTCGAGCACAGCCCGCTGCACGCGGGGAAGTTTCAGCTCCGCAATCCGCCCCGCCACTGCAGGATCGATGCTCAGGAAGGTCGCCAGCCGGGTGCCCGCCTGCTGCCGCACCCCGGAGGGCAACACCGATTCGAGCACCACCCCCCAGGGGCACAAGTAGTGGTCGGCAATCCAGCGGGTCAGTTCCAGCATCGAGGGGGACAAGAGCGTCTGCGGATCCAACACCGCAAGCACCGGCTTGCGGCGCGGGCCGGTCGGCTTGTATCCCAGCGCCACGCAGTAGCCGATCACCGTCCGATTGCCCCGCCCTAGCGGCACGCGGAGCCGGCGGCCGGGCTCCACCTGGCTGAGCAGCGCCTCGGGCACGCGATAATCGAACTCGCCGGCCGGCCCGCTGGCAAAAACCACGGTGGCCACCAGTTCCTCGGCCTGATCGTCGGCCTCCCAGGGGGCCGGCTCGTCGCCAAACAGTTGCAACTGCGGTACCATGTGCGCAATATCCCAAGCCCCGACTACCTTGACAAGTTGCACCGATGGGACAGCGTTTGGGCCTTTTTGGCGGCTCGTTCGATCCGGTTCACTATGGGCACTTGCTGTTGGCCGAATGCTGCCGCGAGCAGGCCAGCCTGGACCAGGTCATCTTCCTGCCGGCCGCGGTGC
>JBBIQF010000284.1:0-8214 GCA_037442445.1 Planctomycetaceae bacterium | reverse complement strand
CGGGATTGACCACCTGGACGAACTCCGGCGGGCGGGGCGGGCGCTGGCCCGGCGGTTGGGCTAACGCCTGCCAGGCCCTCAGGCCCAGCCACGCGCCGGCCAGGGTCTGGCCAGCGGTGCGAAAGAAAGCACGGCGGTTGTATCGCGCAGTGGTGTCCGAGATGACGACCGGCATGGGATATGACCTCCGCGACAGGCTAAAGAAACCTGGATGATGCTGCGGAACGTAGCCCGCACATGTTGTTGGCAAGGATGGCAGCCGGGACGGCTGCACCACAAGGGCACCACAAGGCCACTGTTAGTCCACCATACCCGCCCAAGCCGTCCAATGCCAGGCGTGGGCGCTCAAGGGCGAAGGTCGAGCCAGTCCCCCAGGTTATCTCAAACTACGCAGTCTCTCTGGATTGCGCCAAAGTCAGTCCTCGGCAAAGCTTCAGCAAAACTTAAGTTCGGCACAATCGCTACCGATACTACGAACCGCTGGTCTGGTAGACCCGACAGGCTGCCGGGTGATCAGGGCGGCCTTTTCCCCCTCTTCTTGAGGTAACGACGATGCAGAGGCAACAATTGGCGACGGTGGCAGGCCCGCAGGAGCCTGTATCCGGCACGAGGGGACCCGTGGTGCGGGGGCCGGCGGGTCCGGGCGATGCGGCAGCGATGGACAGCACGCCGCAGGTGCTGGCCCGCATTCCCAGTCTGGCAAGCGAACTGCCGGACGACGATCCTGTGGCAGAAGGGGCCGGCCAGTCGCGGCTGTTGGGCTCCCGCGCGTCGCTGAAAATCCTGGCGGCGGTGGGCGGGGCCCTGTTTCTCTTGGCGTTGTGGGGATTCGTATTCGACCGAAACAAATCGTCGAACCAGGAGGCCGGCGGTCCGGTCTCGGCCAAAGAGCCGTTCCGCCCCGAGGTCCCGGCTCCCAACGCGCCGGAAGCGCCGCGATGGGCGGGCTTGTCGGCGGGCGCCGAGCCGCGGGCTGGCGGCTTGGGGCCGATTTCGGCCGAGGCCCGTCCCGTATCGCCCGATGCCCCTACGGCCGCCGCCGGGCCCTGGACGGGGGCCGGCCCAACGGGTGGCGATCGTGGGCCGATGCCCTGGACCCTGAGCCAGGGGTCGTCGGCGCCGGCCAGCCCGGCTTGGAACGGGCAGGATTCGGGCCGTTCGGAACCGGTGATCGACTGGACCACCCAACCGTACCCTTCGACGGCGGATCGCACGAAGCCGCCGGTGTGGGACATGTCGCCGGGGACAGGCCCGGCGGGTTCGGTGGCTGGGGCACGTTGGCATGATCTCTTGCCGAGCGATGCGGCAGCCCGCTCGGCGGTCAACCCGGTGTACCGCGACGACCGCGATCCGGCCCGGGCGGCACCCGCGGCATACACCGACCCGGCGATGAGTGGCTCGCGCTGGCCGGCGGCAGATTCCCGGCCCGCGGATTCCGGGCAGGGGATGCCGGCAAGCAGCAATCGGCCGGTGTCGCTTGCCCAGCGGCCGTCGCTGGACCGGCAGTTGCCTGCCTCGCCTGCTGGCGTTTCGAGGGACATACCCACTGGGGCTTGGAACGGGAATAGCCCCGCCGATAGCCGCAGCCCAGGCGCCCCCCATGCGGGGCCAAACAGCGGATATGGCCCAGCGCCAGGTTATAGCAGCGGGCCTGCCAGCGGTGGTGCGGCTAGCGGTGCGCCGGCTAGCGGCTACGCCCCGGCCGCAGGTGTGACCAGCGGGCCTGCAATGCCGTGGAACCAACGGGGATACGACCTTCCGCAGCCGCCACCGGCCGCTTCGCCCACGCCCCCCTCGAATCCGTACCACAACTTGCTGCCCATGTATCAGGGGCCGGCATCCGGCCAGCCGGCACTGCCAAACACGCCCAATATGGACGCCTACCGCACAGGGGCACCGCGGGAGTGGCCCCGGGCTGGTCAAGGGCCATTGCCCGGCACCTCCGGCAGCGCAGCCCCGGGCTATGGCGGCCCTTCCGTGTCGGCATCGCAGTCCGGCGGCTACGGGCCCAGCGCCGCACCATGGGGTGGCAACCCGCAGGCGCCCGGCGGGGTGGCGTATCCGCCGAGTTACTCGCTTCCGGTGAGTCGCTAGGTGAACGTGCGGCATTTTGGGGAGCGCGGGCATTTTGCTAACAGATGGGGCAGCCGGGACGACTGCACTACAAGGTAGGTGGGGCGGCTGCACCACACATGGGGCCGGGAGGGGGCATGACCGCCTAGGTCGAAGGATCAAACCCTGCCATGAGCGTGTTGGACCAAGCGTTTTTCAAGGCATACGGCCTGGCGGATGAACCAGACGAGGCCCAGGGCCGCCAACAGCCCGTCCCCACGGAGACCGCCTCGGCGGTTGATGCGGTGGCCACGGCGCTGGTCGAGCCGTCGTGCTTGTTGGAGGGGCAAGAGACGGGCGTATCGCTTTCGGCGAGCATCCTGGCGTGGACGCCGTGGCCAGCGACCGAAGCGCCCCCCCCGGCCGGCCAGACCGCTGGCTCGATTATGCCGGACAGCATGCCCCCGGCGTCCGCTCCGTCCGGTGTGGATGCGGAGAAGGAGAAAAACTCCCCGGTGCCAGAAAACGACGCCCTGGTCGCAGAGGAAAACGCTCCGGCAGCGCCGGTTGCCCCAGCGGACATTGCCGCGAAAGCGCCTGCGGCCGAGGTGGCCGGCCCCTCGATGCCGCCGCCGGAAAAAGAGCGTGCATCGGAGGGGTTTTTACCCCAACTCCAGGTGGACCGGTACTTCTGGCCTGCGGCGGTCATTCGGCTGTGCCAGGCGGCCGAAGGACCCTTGGATGCGGTGATCGACACCGTGGCCCTGGAGGCCGCACAGGGCAGGAACGTGGTGGGCATCGGGCATTGCCGCTCGGGCGATGGGGCGACCACGCTGCTGTTATGCCTGGCGCGGCGCCTGGCCGAGCACGGAGTGAAGGTGGCCATCGTCGATGCCGACCTGCGATCGCCCCGATTGGCCCGGCGTTTGGGCGTGCTGGCCGAGGCGGGCTGGGACGACGTGTGTGCCGGCCGCATCTCGCTGGCCGAGGTGGTCATCGAATCCTTGCACGACCGGATAGCATTGGTCCCCCGGCAAGAGGCGAAAAGTTTGCCCCCGGCCGGCGGCGGGAAGCCAATAAGCCCAAGCGGCGCTGCCGACGCGGCGGAGGCGTTTTCGCCCCAGGCGGTGGTGGCGGAACTCCGCCGGCATTACGACGTGGTGCTGGTGGACCTGGGCCATTGCTCGAAAGATGCCCCGGCGCCGGCCTTGACCGGCGAACGTCCTTGGGTCGATCGGGTGATTCTGGTGCGAAACGAGCGGCGTCCGCGGCCGGCCGAGTTCGCCTCGGCCTTGCGGCAACTGGAGTCCTTGGGCATCGGCGTGGCCGTGGTCGACAATTTCGTCTAGCGCGCAGGCCGGCGTTTGGCGCCGGGCCGCGGCGAAGGGCGGCGCGGGGCTCCCGAGCCATGTAGGGGATCCGCGCGGTGAGCCGGCGGGCCCGGCCGGGCCGGCCGAGGTCGCGGCGTAACCGGCCGGAGTTGCGGGGCCTAGAGTCCTTGTACAGAGCCTCATGTACACCTCGTATTGGCAACTCGTACGGCGCCCGTTCGATAGCGGTTGCGACCCGGCCTTCTACTATCCCGCCGAGTCGCACCAGGCGGCCCTACTGAAACTGCGGTACGTGGTGGAGAATCGCCAGGGCGGGGCGGTGCTGGCCGGACCCTCGGGTTGCGGCAAGACGCTGCTTCTGGCCATGCTCCGCGCGATGCTCCCCGAGCCGCTGGGCCCGTGGATCCATCTGGTGTACCCGCAAATGCCTAGCCAGGAACTGCTGGCCTGGCTGGCGGGCCAGCTTGGGGGCACTTCCCCGGCGGGTCCTCTTTCCGTGGCGCAAAGCCTGCGCCAGATCGAGGACGCCCTGCGGCACAATGCCCGGCAAGGCCGCCACGCCATACTGGTCATCGACGAAGCCCACCTGGCCGACGATCCCAGCACGCAAGAGACCCTGCGCTTGCTCATGAATTTCCAACACGAGGGGCAGGGGTGCCTGACGGTGTTGCTGGCTGGCCAGGTGAGGCTGTTACCGCTGGTGGACCGCGCGCCGGCGCTGGAAGAGCGGCTGGCGGTTCGCTGCCTGTTGCGGCCGTTCAACGAGGCCGAAACCGCCGCCTACGTCATGCACCGGCTGCGGGTGGCGGGATGCGATCGGGCGGTGTTCGATTCCGAGGCCCTCGGCACGCTGCACCGCCTGTCGGGCGGCATCGCCCGGCGCATCAACCGGCTGTGCGACCTGGCGCTGTTGATCGGATTCGCCGAGGAGCAGGAGTCGATTTCCGCGGCCCACCTGGAGGCCATCAGCGAGGAGTTGGCCTCGGTGGTGCCGGAGTAGCCGCCCAGGCCTGGAGCATCTGGAACTGCCGGCCGAAATCCTGCTCCGACACGCCGTAAGGGCTCTTGAAGAAACTGGCCAGAAAGGTCATGCGCCCGGTGTGGCCGCGGCGCCACGCCAGTTCGGTAAAGCGGGCCAGATCGAGGACCAAGGGTGCGGCCAAAAGCGAATCGCACCCTTGCCAGATGAACTGCAAGGTCATGGGCGTGCCCAGGAACCCCTGGAAGTGCACGTGGTCCCAGGCGGTCTTCCAATCGCCCAGGCTTTCGATGTATTCGATGGAGACCAGGGTCTGCGGCCGGTAACCCAGGATTTCGCGGAGGAGATGGTCTTTGCTGGCGATCTTGGCCTGCTTGTTGGCCGGATCGCTCAACACCACGCCATCCAAATTGCCGAAGATGTTGTGCCCCACCCAGCTCATCACGCGGAGGTTGCGGCTGCGGAACATGGGGGCCAGGGTGCTTTTGAGGAGCGTCTCGCCGGTCTTGCCGTCGCAGCCCATGTGGCGGGTGTTGCGGCGGCGGGCGAGGTCGTCGATGGCCTCCGGCGCCGAGCCCAGCGAGGGCGTGAAGTTGATGTAGGAGTAGCCCAGGTCCAAAGCGGCGATCGCGTACAGGGTGCTGGCCGGCAGCGCACTGCCGGCCGGGCCCTCCAGCGCGGCCTCGAGGGCGTCCCAGGTGGGGGGCAGGCTGGCGGCATCGACCGGCGGCTCGGTCGAAGCCACGTTGATCACGATGGTGTGTTCCAGGCCATGGTCCGCAGTGAACCGCCGCATGTCGTCCTGCAAGCGGGCGATTGCCTGGCGGGGCGTTTCGCGCGTGGGGATCTCGGGGCTGGCCAGGCGCTGGATGGCCGGCCCGGTCCCCAGTAGCGTCCCCGGCCGAATCCGCCCGTCGATGGCTTCGAGGTCGTCGCGGCAGGCGGCCACCAGCTCGGCCGAGATGGCGTGGCTTTGCGTCACCAGTTTGGCGGCTTCGTCCGCCAGGCGGACCGCGCGGATCTCGTGGCCGGCCACCAGAAAGTCGCTCCAGCCGGCCAGCGCGAGGTCTTGGAACTCGGGCAGCCGGCTCACCAGGCCCACATCGCCGGCCAAACCGCGTGCCAGGGCCGACAGCCCCACAATCGCCGTCGAGGCCACGCCCCCCCGGGCGCCGATCAGCCATAATCCGATGCGGGGTGGGGACATGGTCATCGCTCCGCCGACAAGACCTGCCGCAACAGCGCCGACAGGTCATCGTATTCGAAGTCCGACGGAGGCCCCGGGGCGTAATGGAACACGGCGTGGTGGGTCTTCTTGGGCAAGGCCAACAGCACGGACGATACGGTGCCGTACTCGGCCCCGCAAATGATCGCCCCGCGCCGGTTTTGGGTATCGGGCTTTCGGGCGAAGGTTCGGCTGGCCACGGCCAGGAAGGCCACCGCCGAGTCCAATCGCTGCAACGTCAGCAAGCGGCGGACATACTCCTGGCGGTCGTCGCTGGCGTCGTCCACCCGGCTGTTGGAAAGGATATGCAGGCCCGGATCCAACTCGACCGTCTCCACCGTGTCGCCGCCGTGCACCACCAGGGCATTGCGGGCATCGACACAGATGAAGTTCGCGCCGGCATACTGCCCGGTGCGGAGTTCCCGGGCGCAGTGATCGGCGGCTTTGACGGCCGTCTCGCAATTCAACAGTTCGCGGCACAACAGGCCCCGGGAGCGGGGCTCGGGCGGCACCATCACCTTGGGCCGATTGGCCACCGCCACAAACAACCCGAACTGGTTCACGCCCAGCCAGGTGCCCCCCGCCTTGCGGTCGATGCCGCAAATGACCCTGGGCCGGCCCGGCTGGATCCGGGGCGGCTGGCTGGGCCGGTCGTAAAACTCCTCGCGATTCTGCGCTATCAGAATAGGGGCATCCCGCGCAACCTTGTACTGTAGGGCTAGCAAGCACATAAGCCTCGACCGCCAGATGCAACCCAATCGCTCGCTAAACCCGTAACTTAGTCTTGGAATCTGCAAGATGGCACCCCCCTAAAGAACGGTTTTGGGCGATCTTTGCCCCGCAGGCGGTCCGGTTGGCGCGTTTGGGTGGCCCAGGAAGGATGCTCATCGCGGGCTGCATGGCAGCCCTCCCCGCGTTGCGGCCAGCCATTCGCCGTCTTCCTGCCACGGGCTGCTGGGGCGGACGCCCTTGTTCGGGCTGCACCGGGCGGGCACCGAGTCGTTCCAACTGGCCGGACCGAAGAGGCGCCCTCGCGCGGCTACACCGGGCCCTGACGGACCCGGCTCTTTGGGGCACCGGGTTCTGGCGGACTCGGCTCTCTGGGACGCCGGGCTTTTCGCGGACCCGGCTGGTGAAGCCGTAAGCTACGCTTGTTGTGGGCCGCGCTATTGCGTCGCCGGCCCCGGCGAAAGGACTGCGCGCCGGCCGGACCGGTGTATCCGCATTCGGAGAAAGGCCCCAGCGGCGCAGCGCTCGACGGTTGCCTTGCCGGTTGTTCCATGAGTACCCTGCCAGAGTCTGTCCAGTCGCTCTTGGCACGCACCGAACAGCTCTATTCGCTGCCTGCGGTGGCCATGCGCGTGCTGGAACTGGCCAGCAATCCCCAGATCGACACCCGGGCCCTGAAGGAATGCATCGAGAACGACCCGGCGCTGACGGCCAAGATCCTCCGCGTGGTGAACAGTTCGTTGTTCGGGCTGAGCCGGCAGGTGTCCGACTTGAACCAGGCCCTGGCCCTTCTGGGCATCAAGCCGCTCAAGCTGCTGGTGCTGGGGTTCAGCCTGCCGCCCGACCTGTTCCAAGGCATTGCTGCCGAGACGCTGGAGTGGTACTGGCGCCGGGCATTGACGCGTGCGGTCGCGGCCCGGGAGATCAGCCAGGCCGTATGGCGCCAGCCCGGCGACGAGGCCTTTCTGGCCGGCCTGCTCCGCGATCTGGGCATGTTGCTCTTGATCCAGGAGTTGGGGCCGGCGTATCACGCATTTCTGGTCCGCGCACGGGCGGTGGGGGGCGAGTTGCGGGCGATGGAGACGCAGGCCTTGGGGTTCGACCACCTGGCGGTCACCGCCGCTTTGCTCCGCCAATGGCACCTGCCCGAAAACCTCTGCGGCGCGGTGCAATCGCCCGGCGATCCGGGCAGCCCGCCGCTTCCCCCTGCGGCCAAACGCCTGGCCGAGATTGTGGAGCTGGCCGAGCTGGTGGCCGGCGTGCTGGTCGATGCCCGGCCCCAGCCGCTCAAGGAACTCCTTTCCCGAGCGCTCGAAGAGCACGGCATATCGCCGGAACAACTCGCCCGGCTGGCCACCGACTTGGAACTGAAGGTGCAGCAACTGGCCGACGTGCTTTCGGTGGGGTTGTCGTGCGGGATGAGCTATGCCGAGGCCCTGGCGCGTGCGCACGCCAAGCTGGCCGAGACCGCCACCTCGGCCGCCGAAGACCTGCTTCGCGCCGATCTGGAGCAGTTGCACCGGGAAATCCAGGAGCTTTCGGCAGTGGCCAGCCAGGCGCTGTGCCGCCCGCCGGCGCACCCATCAAGCGGCCATCCGGGTCCTGTGGGGGAATCGGCTCCCCGGCCGCCCGCCGCCAACCCGCAGCGGCGCCCTGCGGTGCAAGAGGCCGCGGCCCCACCGGCCCAGGGGTGTACCGAAGTCGAGCCCGATCGGGTGGCCCTGAGCCGGCTGGCCATGGCCGTGGCCGCCTGCCGCCAAGCCCGCTCTCCCTTGAGCCTCCTTTTGGTAGAGCTGGTGGGCTCGGAAGAGTTGACCTTCGCCTGGGGGCGGGAGGGTTTTGGCCGGGTCATGCATCTGTTGGAGTCGGCCTGCACCGGGCTGGAGCATCCGCGAGCC
>JBBIQF010000283.1:0-8227 GCA_037442445.1 Planctomycetaceae bacterium | reverse complement strand
ACCGGGGCCGGCGGGACAGCGGGCACAGGCGCCGGGGCGGGCGGGACCGGGGCCGCCGCGTTGAGCGCCATGGCGGTCGGCAGCACCCGTACGCCCGAAGCCGGGGCGGCAACCTCGTTCTGCATGGGCGGGGCCAGCGTCGGCTCCTCCAGGCCCGTGCGACTGACGGCCGCTGGGCTGTTGCCCACCGTCACCGCCAGGCGTTCGGCCTTTTGCGGAGCGGCCGGTTCGGTCGTGCGAGCGGCCGAGGCATCCTCACCGGTGGCCGGCCGGGCGGCCTGCAACCCGCGCATCGCCCGCAGCAGCGTGCGGGGCGTCTGCTCGGCGGCTAATGCCCCTTGAGCCGACTGGAGCCCGGAACCGCCTGCGGCCGGGGCGCTCGCGGCCGCCGTCTCCCGCCCTACCACGGTCAAATTGTTAACCACCCGCGTTACGCCCGGCGTCTGAAAGGCCAGCCGCAGCGCGGTGTTCATCTGTTCCTGGCTGGAGACCTGGCCCCGGAGCCAGGCGGTGCCATCCTGGAACTTGACCCCAATCTTGTACCCGTGCAACTGGCCGCTGTTCTTGAGATTCGCGGCAATCTGTTCGGCGACCTCCTGGTTCCCGGCCCACGCCAGGGCGGGGACCAAAGCCACCGCAGAGGCGACCACCAAATCGATCAACAAACGTCGCATGCCATCCCTCCTGTCAGGAACAACCCGGTGGTCGGTCACCGGAGAACGGCGTGCCAGGGCACACCGTTTTGCCCGTCCTGCCGCCGGCTTGCCGGACTGGCAATCCCGCAGCGCGGGCGGTTCAGTATTTGCACCTATGGGAACTCCAGCAATGCCGGCCGGAGGGGTGAGGAAGACCGAAGCGATCTTTCCGCCGAACTCGGACGGTCGCAGTTGGCCCCCCTCGCGCAACTTCCGTGCCCGATGCTTGCTGCCTGTTTATGTCTTTCGGTCAGCCGCTGTGCCAAGCGGAAGATTTTTTTCGGTTTTGCAGCCCCCGCCGGTTCTGACGTTCGGGCACGACCCGATCGGTCTGCCCGAACTGCTTGGAAATCCGGGGGTTAAGGAAAGAAGGCTTTTGCCCGGCTGCACCGGTTCCACTCAGGCCAACGAGCGCTCCGGTAGCGCAAAGTGTGCGGGGTTTTTCGGTGGCGCAAACCCGCCGGGGCAGGCCGGGGGACCCTCACCACGCCTCGGCCCGGCGCGATGAGCCGAAATCGCACGTTGCCACCAGAATCATCCCCGCCAACCCCACTGCCGGGGCAAGCCACAGCTCAGGTGCAAAGATCAATACCGCGACCGTCGCACCCCCCACAAGTGCCAGACTACCGAAGAAGCCCCACCGCCAGAGTCCTTCCAGCCGCGTGCCGATGCTCAGCCGGGTGGCCATCCCAGCCGCCAAGCCAATGGCCACGGTGACGGCCAGCAGCACATACACCAGGTTCTCCGCCCATCCTTCGGCGACGATCATCAATTCCAACTCCTTTTGGAAAAAGGGCTTACTGCCAGCAGCCCCGCGGCTGAGGGCCCGTAGCGGGCTGCCCGCCTCCCTGGGGCGGACCGGCTTCCTTGCGACTTCTGTGCCGTGCCCCAAGTTCCGCAGGCCGATGCAAAGCCACCTGCGGGAGAATGGCCATAAGATATTTTGCACCAGTGTGTTACGACACTGCCCCGGCTTGCTGCTGTGGTAGCCGGCCCCAAAGGTTAGAAGCAACGGCTGCCGCGTCGCTTGAAAAGTTTACAATGGCCGAGAGGGAGCGGGGAGCAGGGAGCACGGAGCACGGAGGGGGGAGCAGGGAGGCCACAAGAACGAGCCGCGGGGTCCACCCCGCGGTGCACCGGCAATGACGAATGTCGAAAGCCAAATGTCGAAGGACCAAGCACCAATGACCAATGACCAATGACCAAAGACCCGAGGACAAAGCTGTTAGGAGGGCAGCCGAGGGCGCTGCGGCGAACCCGCCGGCTCGTTAATGGTCGAAGCTCCCTGCTCCCTGCTACTTCCCGCTGGCCCCCTCGGGCACCAGGCGGAAGTTCTCGTCAAAGCGGCAGACGACCAGGTTTTTTCCCTCGGGCAGATTCCGAAGATCCTGCTCGATCTTGGCCCGGTCGCCCACGATGATGATGGTCAGTTGGTCCAGTGCCAGCCGCTGCCGGGCCACGCGGAGCACCTCGGCGCTGTCCACGGCCGACACCTTGGGAATGAAGGTGTTGAAGTAATCGTCGGGCAGCCGGTGCTCGACGAGCACTTCCAGGTGCGAGGCCACCTGCCCCGGGGTCTCGAAACCTGCAGGATACCCGCGGGTGAGATAGGCTTTGGAGAACTCGAGTTCCTCGGCGGTGACGGGTTTGCCCCCAATCATGCCGCGGAACTCTTTAAGAAACTCGACCACCGCGGGAGCGGTCACGGCCGTCTGCACGCTGGCCACTGCCTGGAACGGTCCCGGCTGGCGGATTCGCCAATCGAACCAACTCCGTGCACCGTAGGTATAGCCCTTGGATTCGCGGAGGTTCATGTTCAGCCGGCTGGAAAACTGCCCACCGAAAATGCTGTTCATGACCACCACGGCATGGTAGTCGGGCGAGTTGCGCTGGGTGCCGATGAGGGTGGCCGCGATGACCGACTGGGCCGCCCCGGGCTTGTCCACGAGGATCATCCGCGGACCCTTCGGCGGAGAAGGCGGGGGCAGGGGCGGGTCCAGCGGCGGGGGCGATGCCGATCGCCACTGCCCCAGGGCGCTGTCCAGCACGGGAAGCAGCTCGGCCAGCGTGACATCGCCCACGGCAATCAGCGAAGCCTGCTCGGGGATTACGCGGGTTTGATAGAACCGGGCGAGGTCCTCGCGGGCGATGGCCTTCAGGGTGGCCAGCGTGCCGTATTGGGGAAAGCCGTAGGGATGGTCTTGCCCGTAGAGTGCAGCGGCGACGGCCAGGGCGGCCAAGGCGTCGGGTTCGTCGCGGACCTGCAAGAGCCGGCCCAGGGCGATGTTGCGTTCGCGGGCCAGTTCCGCTTCGGGGAAGGTGGGGTTCTGGAGCACGTCGGCGTACACGTCCAGGGCCTTAGGAAGATTGAGCGTGAACAGCCGGGCCACGGTCGCGTCCCAGTCGGTGGTGATGGAGAGGGTGGCACCGATGCCGGCCAGTTCGTCGGCGATCTGCTCGGCGGTGCGATGGGTGGTGCCTTCGTCCCAGACGGCGGCCAGCAGGGCGGCCAGCCCCAGTTTGTCGGCCGGGTCGTAGGATCGCCCCACGCGCAACACCAGATGGAGGTTCACCGTGGGCAACTCATGGTTTTCGACGACCAGCACCTCCAGCCCGTTTTTCAGCTTCCCGCGGCAAATGGGGGGCAGAGCGAAGCGCGGGGCAGGGCCGGGGCCGGGGAGCGACGTGCGGGCCGGGTCCTCAGGGATGGCCGGCTCCGGAGGGAGCGGAGGCTCGTGGACCGAGCGGGCCAGTTCCTGCCGCCTCCGCGCCGCTTCGGCTCGCGGGTCGGGGATGATGGCCGTCTCCTTGCCCGGTACCACCTCGAGGATGACCCGCGGACCGGAAAGATACTTCTGCGCAGCGCGCTGCACGGCGGCCGGGGTGACGGCTAGGTAGCGCGGAAAGTCTTTCTCCAGGTATCCGGGGTCGCCGGTAAAGACGTTGTACATGTTGAGGCGGTCGGCCCGGCCGCCAAAATCGCTGACCGATTCCAGACTCCGGACCAGTTGGGCTTCCAGGCGGTTGACGGCGCGCTCGACTTCTTCGGGCGAGGGGGGGTCCTGCTGGAGGCGGCGGATTTCTTCGAGGATGGCCGATTCGAGTTCGGCCGGCGTGTGTCCCGGCCGGGCCGTGGCCACCACCATCATCGCCCCGGCGATCTCCTGCGAGTTCTGGAAGGCCTGCACATGCTGGGCGATCTGCCGGGTGCGGACCAGCGACTTGTCGAGCCGGGCGGTCTTGCCGCCCGAGAGCACATCGGCCAGGATCTCCAGGGCGGGTTCGTCGTCGGTGAACATGGCCACGGTGGGCCAGACCATGTACAGCCGGGCCAGGCCCACGCGGTCGGTCATGCGGATGCGGCGGTCCTCGGCCAAGTGCACGGGGCGCGGGGGCAGCTTCTCTACCGGCGGGCCTGCGGGGATCGGGCCGAAGTATTTGGCCACCAGGCGTTTGGCCTCGGGCGGGTCAAAATCGCCGGCAATGCACAGGCTGGCGTTGCCCGGATGATAATAGCGGCGGAAAAACCTGGCCACGTCGTCGCGCGAGGCGGCGTCGAGGTCGGCCATCGAGCCGATCGTCGGCCAGCTATACGGGTGATCCGGCGGAAACAAGGCGGCCAGCAGCGTCTCGTAGGCCAGCCCGTACGGGCGGTTCTCGTAGCTCTGACGCCGCTCGTTCTTGACCACGTCCCGCTGGTTCTCGAACTTCTCTTGCGTCATGGCCGGCAAGAGGAAGCCCATCCGGTCCGATTCCATCCACAATGCCAGCTCCAAATAGTTCGAGGGGACGGTCTCCCAGTAATTGGTTCGATCCTGGTTGGTGGAACCGTTCAATCGCCCGCCGGCTTCCTGCAGCGGGCCGAAATAGTCGCGGTCGTAATGCTTCGACCCCTGAAACATCATGTGCTCGAACAGGTGGGCGAACCCGGTGCGCCCCGGGTGCTCGTTCTTGGAACCCACGTGGTACCAAAGGTTCACACCCACGATGGGCGTGGAGTGGTCCTCGTGGAGGATCACTTCCAGGCCGTTGGGCAGGCGGTATTTCTCGAAGGCGATGGGCGGGATGCGGGCCGATGCGGCGGCCGCCGGACTTGCCGCACCGAAGATCGAACCCAACAGGAGTGCCATAAGCGGACTCATCGCTACACCTTGCACGAGGAAGGGGCAGGACTGGCCCCGCGGGTGGACGCAGCGGCCTGGGGTCCTGCCAAAGGCTTGGAATTATAGCAGACCCCCCAGCGCGGGAAACCAGGCGGCGCGGAGGGGCTTACCGGCCAGCCAAGTGTACCCCCAGCGCCGGCCCTTCAACAGGCCACAAGCCGGCCAACAGGAAGCCCGGCCCTTGATTGGCACTGCGCGGCCTGGGTACGATGACGGTACTTGAAGTTTTGGGGAATGGGGCGGGGCCTTGGCGCATTCCGTCTTCATCCCATGTCTTCGCCGGAGGAGGGCCAATGGCCGTCGATACCCAGGGGCTCATCACACAGCTCGAAGAGAACATTGGCCGCGTGGTGCTGGGTAAAAAAGACGTGGTCCGCCTGTGCATCGTGGCCCTGTTGGCCGGCGAACACGTGCTGTTGGAAGACGTGCCGGGGGTGGGGAAGACGCTGATCGGCAAGGCGCTGGCCCGCAGCGTGTCGGGCGAGTTCCGCCGCATCCAGTTCACGCCGGACCTGCTGCCCGCCGACATCACCGGCAGCAGCGTGTTCGACGCCCGGCGGCAGGATTTCATCTTCACCCCAGGGCCGATTTTCGCCAACATCGTGCTGGCCGACGAAATCAACCGCACCACCCCGCGAACCCAAAGCGCCCTGTTGGAGGCGATGAGCGAGGGGCAGGTGTCGGCCGACGGCCAGAGCTATCCCCTGCCGCGGCCTTTCATGGTGATCGCCACCCAGAACCCCCTGGAGTTCGAGGGGACCTACCCTTTGCCGGAAAGCCAGTTGGACCGCTTCTTGCTGCGGATCTCGGTGGGCTACCCCTCGCGGGCCGACGAACGCCAGGTGCTGGCCAGCCATCGCCGTGGGGAACCTGTGGACCGGCTGGAGCCCGTGTTGACGGGCGAGCACATCATCGCCCTGCAAGAAGCGGTCCGCAACGTGGCGGTGGACGAAACCGTGCAAGAGTACCTGTTGGATGTGGTCGAGGCCACCCGGCGGAGCGAAGACCTCCATGTGGGGGTCAGCACCCGAGGTGCGCTGGCATTGTACCGCGCAGCCCAGGCACACGCCTTGATCGAAAGCCGCGACTACGTCGTCCCCGACGACATCAAACGCCTGGCCGTGCCGGTCCTGGCCCACCGCGTCATCACCAAAGGCTACCTCCAGGGGGGGCATCGGGCGGCGGTCGAGGCCTTGGTGGCTCGGCTTGTGGAAGAGGTGCCGGTGCCGCCCTGACCGAAACGAACGGGAACAAAGCGCGGGCATCGTGCCGCGCGAAAACGGCCCCCCGCCTGCGCTCGGGGAGGCGGCCACCGCGGCCGGCCTTTAACATGCGGCCAACGCGGCCGCGCTGCGACATCGCGATGGACCGACGGCGTATGGCGCACCTGCCCAATCTGCTTGCAAGCCAAAGCGAAACGCCGATGCCGCAACCGAATCCTTTGCGGCGGTGGTGGCACGCGCCGTGGGCCCGGTTACGGCGAGCATGGCGGCGCCGGGCCAAAAGCCAGAGGCCGGTGTGCCGCACCGCCTGGTGCCGCGAAGGCTTCTACTATCTGCTGGTGGTGGCCTTCGTGTTCCTGGCGGCGATGATCGCCGACATGAACCTGCTGATGATCTTGGCGGGCATGCTGGCCGGCCCCTTGTGGTTCGGCTACCGATGGGTAGGGCTGACCCTGCGGGACATCGCGGTGGCACGGCGACTGCCGCCGGCCGTCGGCGCCGGCGACCCCCTGGTGGTGGCGGTCGAAGTCCACAACCCGCGCCGCCGCTTGGGGAGTTGGGCCCTGGTAGTCGAGGAGCCGGTCGAGCGGGCCTCAAGCGGCGAGGTGGTGGGCCGGCCCGTGGTATTCTTCCCCTACGTGCCGGCCGGCCAAAGCCGGGTGCGGGCGTACCGGGGCTGCATCCCCCAGCGCGGCCGATACCGCTTTGGCCCGTTCCGCGTGTCCACGCGCTTTCCCTTCGGTTTTTTCCGCCGGGTGCTCACGGTGGGTTCGGCCCAGGAACTGACGGTCTATCCGCGTCTGGGCCGGCTGACCCAGCAGTGGTTGCGGCGGCATCATGAATCGTTCGAGGGGGCCGAACGCCGCGAGCACCGGCACGGCGAGTCCTTGGGCGATTTCTATGGCGTGCGCCCCTGGCGCCTGGGCGATAGCCGGCGGCTGATCCACTGGCGGAGTTCTGCCCGGCGCGGCACGCTGGTCGTCCGCCAGTTCGAGCAGCAGCGCAACCGCGATCTGGCCGTGCTGGTGGACCTGTGGCAACCTGCCCAGCCGCAGCCTTCGCACCTGGAAAACGTGGAGCTGGCCGTCAGCTTCGCGGCCACCATCGTGGCCGAGGCCTGCCGCCGCGGCGGAAGCGATCTGATCGTGGCCACCACCTCGTCCCCCGAAAAGGTGCTCCGCGGTACGGCCTCGGCCGCTTTGGTCCGCGAGGTGATGGAAGCCCTGGCCGTTGCCGAAGCCTCATCCGAAGACCGGTTGCCCGTGCTGGCGGAAAACGCTTTCGGCCGCATCGACCGGGGAACCGAAGTGGTGCTGGTTACCACGCGGCCGGCAGGCCGGGGAGATGGGCGCGCACTGCCCGACTGGCTTGCCGGTTTGGCCAGCGACCCGGCCCGGCGGGCCCTGCTAGCCCAGGTGCGGGTCGTGAGCACCGATAGCCCCCAATTGGACGAATACTTCCAGCCCTGAGCACGGCCACCGCGATGTACGTCGAACGGCTGTTGCAAGTCAATATGGCGGCGCTGGCTACGCTGGCCACCCTGCTGGTGGGCATGGGGCTGCGCAATAGCACCATGCCGGCCGGTATGCTCCTGGCCGCCGCCCTCTCGGTATGGGTCACCGACGTCAAAGGCTGGATTGCACTGGGGAGCAGCCTGGCCAATCTCGCCCGGTTGGCCGTGCTGGCGTTTTGCCTGCTTTCGGTCCGTCTGGAACGGCACGCCCTGGTCATGCTGGTGGCCTGGCTTTTGGTGTGGCTCCAGATCATCGTGCTCTTCCAGCGCAAGGAGGCGCGGACCTACTGGCACCTTTTGGAACTCAGCCTGCTCCAGGCGGTCGTGGCGGGGCTATTGACCCAGGGCTTGTTGTTCGGCGTCTTGTTGGTGGTGTACATGGCGCTGGGGCTCTTGGCGCTGGCGCTATTGTTCCAATATGAAGAGCGGAACCGATGCCAGCGAGCGTCGCGCGGGGCCACCCCGGCTGCGGATGCGCCGCGGTCACCGGCGGGGTCGCGCTGGCCCCTGGCCCACCAGCCGCCGGTCTTCTCCGGCGGGGCGCCGGGGCGCTTGCACGTCGAGCGCGAGTTCTTTAGCCGCCTGGCCAAGATGGCCGGCGCCTCGCTCGTGATCAGCGTGCTGGCGTTCCTG
>JBBIQF010000282.1:0-8236 GCA_037442445.1 Planctomycetaceae bacterium | reverse complement strand
AACACCTCGTACAGCCGCGGGTCGGCCAGGCTTTGGGCCACCAGATGTGCCCCGGAAAAGTCATGGTTGCGGCTGTGCTCGCCGGGGACCGCCACCACCATGGCGCCGGCCGCCATCCCCGCCCGGGCACCCGTCTGGCTGTCTTCCAGCACCGCCATCTCGGCCGGCCGAATGCCGAATCGCTCCGCCGCCTTGAGGTAGATCTCCGGGTGCGGCTTGCCGTTTACGATGTCTTCGGCCGCCAGGGTGAAGGCAAACCGCGGCTGCATATCGAACCGCGACAAGATGCCGTCCACCAGGCGCCGGCTGCTGCTGGTGCAGATGGCCTTGGGCCGGCCCGCCGATTCCAGCGCATCCAGCAGCTCCAGCAGGCCGGGCATGGGGGCTAGCCGGCCGTCAAGGAGTGCCAGGAAAAGCTCTTCCGACTCCTGGGCCAGGGCCTCCCACGAGTCCTGAAGCCCATGCCAGCGGATCATGGTTTCGAACGAGTCGCGGGGCGTCCGGCCCATGATGGCATCGCACAGCGCCTTGGTGTACTGATGGCCCCGGCGGCGCAACAGCTCGACCCCCACCAGGTAGAACACCTCCTCGGTGTTGAACATCAGGCCATCCATGTCGAAGACGACCGCCCGTGGCACGCTCATCGCACCGGCTCGATACTCCCAGCCAAAACACGCGCATTCGCAGCCTGATACTGGGAAACATACCGGTTGGCCGGCGGCCTGCCCAGACGCCATCTGCCACGGCAGGGGGCTCGCAAGGCCAGCCCCGCCGGCACTTCGCCCCGGGCGGCGGGGATTCCCCGCCGCTGGCGTGATACCTTGGAGAAAATGGGGGCCCCACTCATCGGGCAAGCACGGTGAACATCACATGCCAGCCCGAACCCCCGCACAGCGCCCCGGCCAGCCGGCCCGGGCTATCGACCGGCCCCATCTCCCCGGCGCAATAGCAGCCGAACAATGGCAGGTCCTTGCCGATCGCCCGCTGCATGGCGGCCAGTTCGTCCTGGATGTTCTTGAGTTTGTTGCGCCGGCCGGCGCAATCGAACGCCAGGGCCGCCAAGGGCTTGCCCTGGAGCCCCGCCAGGGCCTCGGCCGCCCCTTGCTGTGCGGTGCGGATCACGTTCTCGTTATCTTGGGCCATCCTTCCGGCCAGGCCCACGCGGAAGTTGCCCGAAAGCACCAGCGCCACCGCGCTATCCTCGTACATCTTGCCGCGGAAGTACACAAACGTCTGGCCCGCGTTCTTGTTGGCGCACCCGCCCGTGATGGGGAACTTCGGCCCCACGACCTTCTGCACGCCCTCGACTAGGGCCTGGTTTTTCGGCGAGTGGGCGTCGGCCAACAGGATCAAGAGCTTGTCGTGTGGGCTGCGGCGGAGCGAGCTTGCCAGCTTCTGGCCCGCCGCGTGCAATAGCCCCTCGATCTGGCTGCGGTGCTCCTCGAATGTCAGGCGGCTGGTTCCCAGCGACGTTACCAGCGCCGCCGAGACCCCCACCCCCTCGCCCCCGATGCCCAAAAGGCATACCGAATCCGCATCGCTGCACCGTTCCGGGGTGATCGAACCGTAGGTGGCCATGCCCACCAGGCAATCGGCCGGCAGCACCGAGGTCACGGCTTCGAGCACTTTGGCCTTGTTCTCTCGATCCTCGAAGCATTCGGAGAGGATCACAGCACGCAGCGGCACGCCGGCCATGGCCTGGCGCAGCGCCTGGGCCGCCGCCTTGCCCGCCGCCGAGGGGTCCTCGTTTTCGGCCAGAGCAACCCTCAGGACGATCTCGCCGCCGGGTTTGGGCTCGGGCGACGCCCAGGTGTCTTCTGCGCGAACTCCGCCCGCACCGGCCGCCACCAAAAGCCAACCCCCTACCGCCGCCAACCAAAACGATTTCATGGTCGATCTCCTATGTGGGTGTACGCCAGTCCGGGTGGACAATGGGTTCTGACGGCAATGGCTATTGTTTTTCGGCGACGTGTGTTTTTCGGCTACGTAGCACGGGGCCATTGTTCTGCGGCTGGCCTGGGCCTGGAAAAACGCGGTGCAATATCAGTACTTCGAGCTGCACAGTCCCCAGGGGAGGCGACTATCGAAGGGGGGCTGCTCGCCCCACTGGGCCCCGGGCCAGCGGCTCCATGCCGTGGCGCTGCGTTCCCACGGCCACAGGCCGGCTGCCTGGCCCCAATCGCGAATCCCCGTCCCGTCCGGGTCGTGGACCAACACCGACAGGCAGAACTCGCGCCCCTCGCCCGGCCGGATGTCCCCCAAGAGCGAAAACGGTATAGCGCACTCGTAGTGGGTTACGCTATCGGCGCGGGCCACGGCCAGCGCGACCTCCGGCAATTCCCGCGGCGCAAGCGGGCCCTCGGCCTGGGTTTGGGCCAATGGAGTGCCGGCATCGGCCAGCCGAAAGCACCGCCCCCGCCTTCCATCGCCCACCAGCAGGAACTCGTGCCGCCCCACGGCATCCTGCGGGGTGCGGGGGACGGCTGCATCCTGGGCCGCCAGCGCCACTTGCACCGCGTCGCAGGGCCCGGTGCCGCCCCAGACCGCCTGCCGCGATTCTTCCACTGATACCAACAGGCAGAACGTCTTGCGGTTCCAGCCGGTGGCGATCGTCGTCTTCTTGCCCCGCGTGACGAACTCTACCGGGATGGCGTCTTTCCAGTCTTCGATCTTGCCGTCGATCCTGGGGCGGAGATAAGGCGCGCTGGTGACCACCACCTCCTGCCGATGGACGTAGCGGCGGCCGGCCCCCTCGACCGTTACCGCGAGCCCGTAGCGGTTCACTTGCGAAAGCGTCCCCTGTTCCACGCCGAACACCACGCGCTGCGTCTGGCCCGGGGCCACTGTGATCGCCTTCTGTGGCGGCAGGATGCGCCAGCCGGCGGGGCCTTCGACGCGCATCATCCCCTCGAACCGCTCCGGCAAAAAACTCTTCACCAGCACCATCACCTGCGGCTTGTGCGGCGGGGCGAGAGTGAAACTGCCGATCCGCAGGGCCAAGCCTTCGCCACCCCATGCCGACACCGGCCCCGGCAAGGCACCCCCCAGCACGATCAGCAGGCTGGCCATCCCGATCGGCCACAACCTGGCGCATCCGCTCATGGTCGCTTGCCTTTCAGTTGAACGCCGCACAAGCACTTATGGGGACTCTGCCGGCCATTGTTGGCCAAGGGCACTCGCCCCGTCAAGCGCCCGCAGGGCTTGGCACCGGCCTCCCCTCGGGCCGGGATGCACCGCGGCCGCTTGCCTCACCTGCCGCCGATTCGGGCGGTAGCCGATCGGCAGGCCGGCCAGTAAACTGGAGAGAATCTCGTTCCGTCCTTTCTGCCGAGGCTTGTGCGATGCCATGCCGGGGAGTTCGCGGGGCAACCACCGCTGATGCCAACACCCGAGAAGACATCCTCAAGGCCACGCTGCAATTGCTGGCCCTGATGATTCGGCAGAACGACATCCACCCGGAGGACGTGGCCAGCGCTATCTTTACCGTGACCAAAGACCTCGATGCCGAGTTCCCCGCCCTGGCCGCCCGCCAGCTCGGCTGGCTCAACGTGGCGCTGCTTTGCGGCTACGAGCTGGACGTGCCCGGCGCCCTGCCCCGCTGCATCCGCGTGCTGGTGCATTGGAATACGCCCAAGTCGGCCGACGAGATCGTGCACGTGTACATCAAGGGGGCGGCCAACCTGCGGCCCGATCTCTCGCAACTCCCCCCCGTGGACTGGGAAGAACTGGAGCAGTGGATCCAAGAGCACATGAAGAATGCCCGGCCGGCACGGTAGGAACCGGCGGGCGGTGCACCCCAGGGGGCAAGGTGCCCGGGCTGGGTGGCCCGGTCATTTGCGCTTGGGGGTCTTGCCCATGGCACGCTGGCATTCGCGGGCGGTCACCAGACCATCGCGGTTGGCGTCCATGCGGGCGAACTCGGCAAGTTGGGCCGCAGTGGGTCTGGGGGCGAACTCGGCCAGGGTGAGCTGCCCGTCGCCATCCAGGTCCCGCCGCAGGAACCAGTCGGGCAAACCCGGGGGCAGACGCTTGGGCGGCACATAGAACTTGGTTTCTCCGCGGCCCCCGGGCGGTTCCTCCACTGCCTTTTCGGCCGCAGCTTTCGACTCGCCGGGCGCGGGGCCCTTGGCCGACCTGTCGGCCCCTTCGAGCCGGGTGGTACTCGCCTCCGCCTTGCCCGCGACCGAGTCGCCGCCCGGCCCCTCGGACGCCTCCGCAGGGGTGAACAGCGAAGCCAGCGTGGCCGGCGGGCCAGCGGGTGGCCAGGGGCGGAGCTTGTGTGACTCGGCGTAGTCGGCCACATAGCGGGCGAACTCGTCCGGGGTGATCACCCCGTCGTGGTCGGCATCGGCCCGGGTGGGCTGGCCCGCCATCGCCTGGTACTCGGCCGGTTGCAGCCGGCCATCCCCGTCCCGATCGTACTGCCGAACCACCCGTTGGGCGTACCGGACGATCTTCATGGGCACGCTTTGGGCTACCACAGAGGCCGGCTCCGCGGCTCTTGGCCCGCCTGATGGTGTAGATGCGTCTGCACCAACGGTGGCAATCCAGATCAGAATGCCGAGGTGCAAGGCAGGCATGGCGGCATTTCCCGGGGAGAGCGGAGAAAGCGGATACCCGCTTATTTTAACCCATCTTGGCCACCCTCCCAGCCGGATGTCAAGATGGATAGATTAGATAAAATGGATAATACTTCGCCCCGGATTGGGATGGCGAAAGTATTGACCGGCCGGTCCGCATAGCTATAATCGCCTTGGACTGAAAGTAGTGGATAGGAAGTCACGGCCTGCTGTCAACCCTCCAACGCGTGGCCGTCCCACCCAACGTATTGCCCGCCCAGTTTGAAATGACGCCGGCCTGCAAAGGGCTCGGCGTAGTTCCGGAACAGAGGATGTAACGATCCTCGCCGGGCCGTCCTGAGTGACGAGCGTCCGGCCTGAGTTTCTCGCTGATAGGCAACACGGACCCACACACCCGAGAAGCAAGGACGCTGTGCCCGATGGCATCCTCGCGGCGCCAGAGGGCGCTTTGGGGTTCACTCCGATAGCTCAGGTGGAACATCCGATGTCGATCGCCCATACCTTCGCCTGGAAGGGGTTGCAGGATGCGCGACTGGCCCCGAATCGCGGGCTGCCCGGGGGGGAGGCCAGCCTTAGCCAGTTGGCGGCCGAACTGGGATTCGCCACCGAGACCGAGGAAGACGCCCTCCGCGCCGTGGCCGAGGCGATGGGGCTGGAGACCATCGACTTGAGCACGGCCAAGGTCGATGGCACCTTGGTCCGCGAATTTCCCTCGCGCTTGATTCATCGCTACGGCGTGTTCCCCATTCGCCGCGAGGGGGACACGCTCATCCTGGCGATCAGCAATCCCCTAGACCTCCAGGCGGTCGATGCCGTCAGCGCCGCCGTGGGATTGAGCGTTACTCCGGTGCTGGCCCTGCCCCGGGAACTGGCCCGGCTGGTCAAGACCCACTTGGGGGTCGGCTCGCAGACGGTCGATGGCCTGGTCGCCCAGCAGGAGGAGCGCGGCCAGGTGGAGATGCTCGAGGAGATCGAGTTCGACAATTCCGAGGCGGCCGAGCAGGCCCAGCAAGCCTCGGTCGTGCGCCTGGTCAACGAGATCCTCGTGGAGGCCGTGGAGGCCCGGGCCAGCGACATCCACATGGAGGCCCAGGCGCACGGCATGAAGATCCGCTACCGCATCGACGGCGTGCTCCAGAAGCAGCCCGTTCCGCCGGAGATCAACCGCTTCCAGGCGGCCATCATCAGCCGCCTGAAGATCATGGCCAAGTTGAATATCGCCGAGAAGCGGGTGCCCCAGGACGGCCGCATCAAGCTCAAGGTCAACGGCCGCGAGGTGGATATCCGCATCTCTATTATCCCCATGCTGCACGGCGAGGGGGTGGTGATGCGGATTCTGGACAAGGAGCGGATGCAGTTCTCGCTGCGTGGCATCGGCATGGACGAGGACGTGTACGCCCGCTTCCACCGGCTGATTACGCTCCCCCATGGCATCATCCTGGTGACCGGGCCCACGGGTTCCGGCAAAACCACGACGCTCTATAGCGCGCTGAACGAGATTCGCGACGAAGAGACGAAGATCATCACCACCGAGGACCCCATCGAGTATCACCTGGAAGGGATCAACCAGATCCAGGTGCATCCCAAGGTGGGGTTGACGTTCGCGGCCAGCTTGCGGGCCATTCTGCGGCACGACCCGGACGTGGTGCTGGTGGGCGAAATCCGCGACCTGGAGACGGCCGAGAACGCCGTGCAGGCCTCGCTGACCGGCCATCTGGTGTTCAGCACGTTGCACACCAACGACGCGGCCGGGGCATTCATGCGCCTGGTGGATATCGGCGTGGAGCCGTTCTTGGTGTCCAGCACGGTCGAGGGGGTGATGGCCCAGCGCCTGGTGCGGGTGTTGTGCCGCGAGTGCCGGCAGCCCTTCGTGCCGCGGCGCGGCGAAGTGCCTGCCGATTTTCCCTGGGAAGAATGCCTGGCCCGGGGCGAGCGCCTCTATCGGGCCGTCGGCTGCCGCCATTGCCGCGGCACCGGCTACCTGGGGCGGACCGGGCTGTACGAGTTGCTCGAGACCAACGACGAAATCCGCCGGCTGGCGGCAGAGCGGACGCCCACGCAGGTGGTCAAGGAAGCCGCCCGGCGCGCCGGCATGAGGACGCTCCGCGAGGACGGCTGGCTGAAAGTCCGCCGCGGGGTGACCTCGATCGACGAAGTGCTGCGCGTGACCAAGCCGGATTGAGGCGCCTGCCGCCGCCTTCCTGCCCGCAACGCGGTACGGACGACCGGCAGGGCGGCCGGCCCCGGCCGATCGGCGCGCCGCGGGCCCGCCGCATGGCGGCTTGGCCGCTGGCCACTGCCGGCCAGTAACATCGCATTCCGCGAGAGTTCCATGCCCGAGTTTGTTTACGTCGCCCGGAATCCGGCGGGCCACGATATCCGTGGCACCATCACCGCGCCCAGCAAGCGCCAGACGCTGGCCATCCTGGCCGAGCGCGACCTGTTTCCGCTGCACGTGGAGCCGGCCCGGCTGGGCCCGCGGCGATTGGCCCTGCGCGGCCGGATCAAGGCCCAGGCCGTGGCCACCAATCTCCAGCAACTGGCTGACCTCTTGCAAAACGGCGTGCCGCTGCTTAAGGCCCTGGATATTCTGGCGGCCCAGGCCACGCCGCGCGAATTGGGCGAGGTGTTGACCGACGTGCGCGACCGGGTGGCGGAGGGGACGCCCCTGGACGAGGCCATGGCCCGCCACCCCCGCGTCTTCAGCGAGCTGACCGTGAGCATGGTCCGGGCCGGCACCGAGGGGGCCTTCCTCGAAGATGCCCTCAAGCGGACCGCCGACTTCCTCGAACTCCAGGAGGAACTCAAGTGGCGCGTGGTGGGGGCCATGACCTACCCGGCGATCCTCGCCGTGGCCGGCGTTCTGGTTACCGTGGTGCTGGTGGTGTTCTTCGTCCCCAAGTTCGCGGCGCTGTTTGCGCGCTTGGAGCAGCAGGGGGGCGGCCTGCCGTGGGCCACCGTCGCCCTGTTGGGCTTGAGCGATTTTTTGGGCCGCTATGGGCTATACCTGGCCGGCGTGGCGGGCCTTGCGGGATGGTGGCTCAAGCGGGCGGCCGCCACCCCCCGCGGGCGCCGCTTCGTGGACCGCTGGAAACTAAAGCTGCCGGTGGCAGGCCGCATCTTCCTCCACTCGGCCGTCTCCCGCTTCTGCCGCGTGCTGGGCACCCTGCTCCGCAATGGCGTGCCTTTGTTGAAAGCCCTGGAGATCAGCAGCGAATCGGCCGGCAACAAACTGCTGGGCGAGGCCATCCGGGCCTCGGCCGAAAACATCTCCTCCGGCGAGACCCTGGCCGCCCCGCTGGCCCAGTGCGGCCTCATTCCCCGGCCCATCATGGCCATGATCACCGTGGCCGAAGAATCCAACAACCTCGACGCCGTGCTGGTCAATATCGCCGACGGCTTGGACCGCAAGATCGCCCGCCAGTTGGATATCATGGTCCGGCTGGTCGAGCCCGTGCTGTTGCTCACCATGGGCACGGTGATCCTGTTCATCCTGGTGGCGCTATTGTTGCCGGTGTTCGAAATGAGCGCCACGGTGGGGTAAGCGCACCCGGAGAATAACGGCCGAATGTCGAAGGACGAATGTCGAAAGTCAAATGACGAATGACCAAGCACCAATGACCACGTTGTAGGGTGCGTGCTCTGCACGCACGCCA
>JBBIQF010000281.1:0-8247 GCA_037442445.1 Planctomycetaceae bacterium | reverse complement strand
TGGAGGTGATGCTGGCGCTGGCCATCTTGGGCGGGGCTATCGTGGTGCTGGGCGAGGCTGGGCGTTTCGCCCTGGAAAACGCACGGGTGGCCCGCGACCTGGCCACCGCCCAACTCCTCTGCGAAAGCAAACTGGCCGAAATCGTCTGCGACATGGAGCTGCCCGATCCGGTCCAGGGGGCCTTCTTGGCCGATGGCCCTGCGCCGGGAGCGCCGGCGTGGCTGTATTCCATCGCCACCGCCACGATCGACCAGCAGGGCCTCCACGCCGTGCAGGTCACCGTGACCCAGGATTTGCCTCCGGAAAAGCGCCCGATCGAGTGTACCCTGGTCCGCTGGATGATCGACCCGGAGGCGGAACTGTTGATGGAAGAGGCCTCGGCATCGTCCACGGAGAGCACCGGCAGCGGGTCCGGCTCTTCCGATTCCTCGTCTTCGTCGATGGGGTCGCCATGAACGCGGCTTGCCCAACCCAAGGCTGCTGGGGCAGCGCACGGCGGGGGCCGGCCCGGGCCAGCCACTCGGTTCGGCCATTGCGGCCGGCGGCTGCTTGCCGCCTGGCACTGGCCGCGCGCCGGCGTGGGGTGGCATCGGGCTTTACGCTGCTGGAGGTGCTGTTGGCCCTGGGGCTGACCCTGGTGGTACTCATGGCCGTGGGCATGGCCGTGGACTTCTTCATCCGGGGCATCGAAACCAGCCGGGCGGCTGTGGAAGAGGCCCAACTGGCCCGGGCCCTGTTGAACCGCATCGCCGACGACCTCCGCAGCGCGGTGCGCTACGACCCGGTCAATGCCGAACAACTTGTTTCGCTCGGGGCATGGGGGGGCGGGTTGTCCTCCGCTGGCGCCCCGGGGGGAACTTCTCCAGGTGGCGGCGAGCCAGACACAGGCAGCGGCCCAAGCGCGCCGTCGGGCGATTCCTCCAGCGGCAATTCGGCCAGCAGCGGTTCGGCGTCCTCGGCGTCTTCCTCCGACACGAGTTCGGCGGTCCCCCGCAGCCTGCCGGGGCTGTACGGAAGCCGTACCGAACTCCAGGTCGATGTCAGCCGCCTGCCCCGGCTGGACCAGTACGATTACGAGTTGATGCCGGTTAGCGACTCGCCGGTGGTGGTCGACCGGCTGAGCGATGTGAAGACCGTCACCTACTACGTGCTCGATGCCGCGGGGGGCCAGACGGCGCTGGGCCAGCCGCGCCGCGGCCTGGTGCGGGCCGAACTGGACCGCGCGGTAACCGCCTACGCCGCCGAGACCGGCGCCTTGGACCCGGCCCTGGAGTTCGAGCCGATCGCCCCCGAGGTGGCCGCCGTGGAGTTCGAGTACTTCGACGGCCAACAGTGGTACGACACCTGGGATTCGCAGGAACTCCAGGGTCTGCCCGTGGCCGTGCGCGTCACGTTGTACCTGTACCCGGCGGAATTGCGCCGCGGCGGCTGGGCGTGGCTGGATGCCGGCACGGCCTACGCCAATAGCGAGAACTTCGTGGCGTATAGCCTCTTGGTGCGACTGCCCGGCTCCGAGCCGGCGACCGGCCAGGCCGGCTCTAGCGCCTCGGAATCCTCGACAAGCGAATCGGGCACCGAGGCAGGCACTAGCGCGACGGGCAGCGGGGGCACCGCCAGCGGCGCCGCGGCCGGCACCGGCGGCGGTCCCACAGGCGGCGGAACATCGGGCGGACCATCCGGCGGTTCATCGGGCGGCCGCAGCGCCCCTGGGGGCGGGTCGCGGAGCAGTCCGGCCGGCACCTTCAACCCCTTCAGCGGCACGACATCCGGGGGTGGAACGTTCGGAGGCAAGTCGCGATGATCCGGTTCCCTCGGCCCCGTAGCCCAGCCGCCCCGCGCGTTGGCCCCCAGCCCCGCGGCATGGTGCTGATGGTGGTGCTGGTGGTCATCGCCTTGCTGGCCCTGGCCGCTTTGGGATTCAGCGAATGGATGCTGGCCGAGCGCGAGGCGGCCGAGCTGTCGTTCCGCCAACTCCAAGCCCGCGCCTGTGCCGAGTCGGGGCTGGAACTGGCCCGATCGTTTCTCAGCCAGGACCGCCAGACCCAGGACGAGGCGGGCGGCTGGTACGACAACCCCGAGCAGTTCCGCGGGGTGCTGGTCCGCGATGGCCTGTTGCCCCGCGACCGCGGCCGCTTCGCCATCGTCGCCCCACGCCAGGAAGACGGCCGGCTGAGCGGCATCCGCTTCGGCCTGGAAGACGAATCCGGCCGGCTGAATCTCAACACCCTGCTCTTGGCCGACCGCGTCCAAGAAGGCTCGGCACGCCAGATCCTCATGGGCCTGCCCGGCATGACCGAGGAGATCGCCGACGCCATCCTGGACTGGATCGACCCCGATCCCGAGCCCCGGGAATACGGGGCCGAGGCCGAGTATTACGCCGCCCTGAATCCCCCGTATGCCCCCAAGAACGGCCCGCTAGAGACCATCGAGGAACTGCTCTTGGTGCGTGGCGTTACTCCCCAGCTCCTGTTCGGGGCCGATGCCAACCGCAACGGTATGATCGACAATAGCGAGCCCGATCCCCAAACGTTCCTGGACGTGGACAACTCCGACGGCTCGATGAACTGCGGCTGGGCCGCCTATCTGACCCTCTGGAGTTTGGAATCGAACCTCCGGCCCGACGGCACGCCCCGCATCAACCTCAACCAGGATAACCTGGAAACCCTCTTCGAGGAGGTGCAGAAGGTGGCCGGCGACAAGGCCGCCACCTACGTCGTCGCCTGGCGCCAGGCCAGCCAGAATGATACCAGCCAGCAGCAGCCGGCCACGGACTGGGGCGAGTTGGACTTCACCCGCAAGAGCGCCCGCAAGTTCAGCACGGTGCTGGATTTGATCGGCGGCAGGGTGCGGGTCCGCTTCAAGGACGAGAACGAAGACAAGGTCATCGAAAGCCCGTTCCCCAACGTCCCCGGGCTGATGAACGCCTACCTGCCCACCATCATGGAGAACATGACGGTGCAGACGGCCGAAGTGCTGCCCGGGCGGATCAACATCAACCAAGCGCCGCGCGTGGTGCTGGCCGGCATTCCCGGCATGACCCCCGAGCTGGTCGACGAGATCATCGCCCAGCGCGAGATGGACCCTTCCCAGGCCGAAGCGCACCGCAAGTACGAGACGTGGCTGCTTTCCGAAGGGTTGGTCACGCTCGAGGAAATGAAGGCCCTTATGCCGTTTATTTGCGCTTCGGGGAGCGTGTACCGGGCCCAAGTGGTGGGGTATTTCGACCAGGAGGGTCCGGACGCCCGCTTCGAGGCGATTTTGGACGCTACCAAAAAGCGTTGCCGCGTATTATTCTGGAGGGATATGACCCATCTTGGCCGCGGATACCCCCGCGAAGTGCTGGGGCTGGAGGCCGGTGGCTGAGCGCAGCCCCAATGGCGGCGAGCGCCCGGGCCTGCCGGTGCAGGGGTTGACCGGCGGAACCGCCCGGCGTGGGAATCCGAGATTCGGCCAGTTTCGAGGCGGATTATGGCTCGACTGATCGCCCTGGAATGGAACGACATTGAGGCCCGGGTGGCGGTAGCCACCCAGCGGGGCCGGCGCGTGGCGCTGGAACACGCCTTTGCCGTGTCGCTTCAGCCGAGCCAGCCCGGTCCGGATGCCCCCCCGGTCGATGTGGGGCAACGGCTGGCGGCGGCCCTGGCGGCCCGGCGCCTGGGCAAGGCGGATGTGCTGGTCGCGGTAGGCCGGACGAACGTGGAACTCCGCCAACTGGCCCTTCCGCCCGCCCCGGACGAAGAACTGCCCGACATGGTCCGCTTCCAGGCCATGCGGGAGTTCAACGCTTTGGGCGACGACTGGCCGCTGGACTTCTTGCCCATCGACGACGCGCCCGACCAGCCGCGCACGGTGCTGGCCGCCGCCATCGCCCCCGATCATGTCGACCAGATCCGCACCACTTGCCAGGCCGCGGGACTTCGGTTGCGCCGCTTAGTGCTGCGGCCGTGCGCCGCGGCCTCGCTGTTGTGGCGCATCCAGGGCGAAGACCCCCACTGCGTCCGCTTGCTGGTCGATCTGTTGGGCGACGAGGCCGACCTGACCGTCGTTATCGACCGCAAGGTGATCTTCCTCCGCACCGCCCGGCTGCCGGCCGACCCCCTCGCCGAATCCGAGGGGAGCCAGGTGCTGCTCTCCGAAATCCGCCGCACCATGGCGGCCGTGCAAAACCAGCTCGGCGGCCGGCGCGTGGAACGCATGGTGCTTTGCGGCCGTGGACAGGCCCACGCGACCTTGGCCGCCAGCATGGAAGAGCGCTTGGCCACCCCGGTGGAACTGTTCGACCCCTTCGAGGGGCTGGAGCTTCAGGGGGATGTGCGGCGGGCGTTGCCCGAGCATCCCGCCCGCTTCGCCCCCCTGGTGGGGATGCTGCTGGACGAGCTGGACGGCACCCCGCACGGCATCGACTTCCTCCATCCCCGCCGCCGGCCTAAACCGCCCAGCCGGCGCCGTGTCTACGCGGCCGGTGGCCTGGCCATCCTCGTGCCGCTGATCGCTCTCCTGGCCTTCGGCGTCGTGCAATGGAACCGGCTGGGGGCCGAACGGATTCGCCTGGAAAGCGACCTGAAGCTCTGGGATGCCCAAGTGGCGCAGATCGCCAAGGACGAGAAAGCGCTCAAAGAAATCGAAAGCTGGAAGGCCGGCGACGTGGTGTGGCTGGACGAGTTGGACCGCATCTGCCAAAAAGCCCCCAGCGCCAAGGAGGTGATCCTCACGCAGCTCGAGTTCTTGGCCCTGCGCAGCGGCGGGGAGATTCGCATGGAAGGGGTAGCGGGCACGGTCGGCGCGATGAAGGCCATGGATGAGGCCCTGCGCGACGCCACACATCGCGTGGTCCCCAAGGATCGCGGCGAAGCCTCCAGCGCCAAACCGCCCTACACCCTGCGGTTCGGGACCACGGTGGCCGTGGTGCCGCCCCAGGGGGCTGCCGCGGCCGTGGCATCGCGCCCCGCCAAGCGCGCTTCTCCGGTGGTATCCAGCGTGGGGGGCCGGCCATGACGCTCCAGAAACGCGAAAAAGTGCTGGCCATTGTGGTCGCCGTCTTGCTGGTGGCGGTCGCCGGGCGCATGGGCGCTCGCGTACTCTTAAGCCCGCTATCCCTGCGCCAAACCGAGGTGGAAGCCCTGGCCCAGCGGATCGCCGAGCGGCAGAAAAAGATCGAGGCGGCCCTGCCCGCCCAGGCCCGCCTGGCCGAGTACCGCCGCCGCTCGCTGCCTTCCGACCCCCAGGTTGCCCGCAGCCTCTACCAGAACTGGCTCTTGGAACTCACCGATCGCGTCAAGTTCAAAGGCCGCAAGGTCGAGTCTAGCGACGGGCGGGTCGTCAAGGGCATCTACCACAATCTGCCCTTCACGGTGCGCGGCGAAGGGAGCCTGGACCAACTCGTTCAATTCCTTTACGAGTTCTACTCGGCGGGGCATCTGCACCGCATCCGCCGGCTGTCGGTCAAGCCCCAGGAAAAGTCCTCCGACCTGGAGCTGACCATCGTGATCGAGGCCCTCTCGCTGGTCGATGCCGACCGCCGCGACAAATTGACCACCCTGCCCGGCAACCGCCTGGCCCGCCAGGACCTGGGGGCCTATCGCAACAGCATCGTGGAGCGGAACCTGTTCGCTCCCTACCGGCCCCCTGTGGTCGCCCAGCGCCGCGAGCCCCGCGAGGCGCCCAAACCGCCCGAGCCGGTCGATCCCAGCAAGTTCGCCTATGTGACGGCCATCGTCGAGGTCGATGGCCAGCCCCAGGTATGGGTCAAGGCCCGTACCAAGGACGAGAATTACCAGCTCCGCGAGGGGCAGCGCCTGGAAATCGGGTCGTTCAAAGGCGTCATCTCGCGCATCGCCGACCGGCATATCGAGATCACGCTGGATGGCAAGTCGGACGGCAAGCCGCTGGTCGTGGCCTTGGGCGAACCCCTGCGCAAGACCGAGTGACCTAGCGCCAGCGTGTCAGATGCGGTAGGGCGCGCGCTTCGCACGCGCGCGCCACCCAGCATGAGCCGTGGAGTCGATCCCGCCGGGAGGCGACAAAGCGCGGCGGACGCGACGGAGCGCGTCCGTCCAGGGACAAAGGCCAGGACCTGCCTACGGCCCAAAGGTATCGAGAAGGTTTGCCAGCGTGGCCACCTGCCAGTCGAAGGTTATCTGCACCCGCTGGCCGCTCTGAGACATGCGAACGCGATTCAGCATGTCGGCGGCCGTCTGCATCTTTTGGCGGATCTGGGGTGGGGCCTGGCCCAACCGGGCCGAAAGCTGCTTTTGGGCATCGTCGAAATCGGCCTTCATTTTCGCCGCTGGTTCACTCGATTGGAACTCGATAGCCACGGTGCCGCGGATCGAGGAACCGATGTAGCCGGCTGCCACCAGCCAGCGGACCTCTTTGGCGAACTTCCCAGCCGCCGAGACCGCGAGGTTGGCCTGCATGTCAGCCCCATCCCCCGGGATCATCGCGAGGAAATGATCGCCCGAAGGAGTGTTCTTGAGCGCTTCGGCAAGCGAAGCGGCCAGGGGCGGGGCTTCGCCCCGCTGATGGCGATCCAGCGCGGCCTTCAGCCCGCTTTCTCGGTCGCTGGCACAATACATGCAACTGCCGAGCTTGGCCACATAGCCACTGCGGTATCTCACGTAGGACACGCCTGCATGGGTCAGAATGTTGGGCTTGCCCGCCGAGCTTTCGGACGCCCCCGCTGCGGATAGCGCAGCGCTTATCGTTTCCAGCGACAAGTCGTCGCGGGTGCGCAACACGCCGACCGATACCTCCGGCCCGCCCACCAGAAGAAAGTCCTTAAGCGGTGCCGCCCCAACTTCGAAGTTGAATGGTTTTTCCCCCATCTTGTTCGCCAACTCCTCGATCGTCCGCAGCACGCCGCTTTCCCGTATCTTGTCGATGTTGACGTAGGCTACCGCCTTGGCATCGGGCATGGCGCAGAAGGCGGCCCAGGCAGGCAGACCGTTGCTGGCCACGCCCGAACCGCCCGTCGCCTGCGACACCGCCCCGCCGCCCTGCAACCCGCGGGCCACCACAATGACCACCAACACCACCAGGGCCACGGCGGCACTGGCCCCTGCGCCGATCAGTGCTGGCCGCACCCAGGTCCGGCGGCGGCGATACAGATACGCGGGTGGACCCAGCGGGCCGCCCAGCGGCCCGGCCACCGGCGCTGCCATGCCGGGCTGGGGTATGGTGCCGGGTGCCGCCCAGGGCCCTGTTGCCCCCGGCGCCGCGCCGGGTGCCGCGGGGGAACCCAACTCGGCCGTCAAGAGCGCATCGAGCGGCCCGCTCACCGGCACGGTACCAGACGTGGTTCCAGGCACGGCCCCAGGCGCCGGAGCCCCCGGGGCAGGCCCGATAAGTACGCCGGTCGGTATTTGCCCGGCCGCACCGGCCGGCAAGGCGGGCTTCTGCGCCGGTGGCGGTGGTGCCGGCAACACAAAGCCCTGTTTGCAGGCCGGGTTGGAACAGCGGGCCTTTCGGCCGGCAAGTTCGTCCTTGACGTCGTATTCCCTGCCGCAATGAGGACAAGCCACGCGCATGAGAGGACCCTTTCGGGAGGGGCTGCCGTCCGACCTCACTTTACGCCCAGCCCCCTCGGCGGTCAATGGCCCCCAAGAAGAAGGTGCAGGTGCAGCGGCGTTGCGGCCTCGGCCGCAGACGCTGCCAATGGGCCACGCAAACGTTGACTCCCCCCAAGGCTACCGCTCGACGAGCGTTACCACCTGGTCCACGGCGATGTTTTCGAATACGCCGGTCCGGCCGCCGATCCAGCGGACCTCGATCCGATCGATGTGGTCCACGGTTCCCAGGCCGAAGTGGAGCTGCGAGCCCCAATGGCTCTGGTAGCCCCGGCCGCTGTGGACTTCGTCGAGCCACCGCCGGCCGCCGGCCACCACGGTCACGTGCGCCCCGATGCCGTCGCGATTGGTCCGGGTGCCCAACAGCCGCACACCCAGCCAGTGATGCCCGCAGCCCGACTCCGCCAGCATATTGCGCACAATGGTGGGCGCCTCGCGCGAATTGAGCACCACGATGTCCACGTCGCCGTCGTTGTCCAGGTCGTCGAAGGCGGTACCGCGGCTGGCCTTGACCGGCGCCATCCCATCGCCCGCCTTGGCCGAAATGTCTTCAAACCGCCCCCGCCCGTTGTTGCGCAACAGTAGGTTCGGGCATTTGTAGGCGGTACTGCGGTCGCGCTGCTCGATATTGTCTTCGGTATGGCCGTTGGCGATGTACAGGTCCAGATAGCCGTCGTTATCG
>JBBIQF010000280.1:5639-8251 GCA_037442445.1 Planctomycetaceae bacterium | reverse complement strand
GCAGGCGCTCCACCGCACCCGGATTTTGCCGTCGGGGCCCAAAACCCGCCGGGTGGCGGCCACGCGCTGGACCGGCGCTTGCCCCAGCCCCACGCGGTCCACCGGCTCCAGGCGCTGGAGGCTTTCTTTGACGGCCGCCGCCACGCGCTTTGCGGTGGCTTCCAGCGCGGCCAGGTCGGCGACCTTGGGGGCCCCGGGCTGGGCATCCAACAGCCGCTGCGCGTCGCCATCGACCGACGGGGCCGTGTGCTGATGCACGCAGTGCACCGCCACGAACCGGGGTTCGACGCCGGCCGCCTCGGCCAGCGCCCGCCGGAACATCGCGTGCGAGCCGTTCGACAAGGTACACCAGTCCAGCGCGCACAGCACGCAGCGGGTCCGGCCGTCATCCAGCACCACGCCCTTGGCCCACAAGGGCTCCTCGATACGGACCAGGGGCTGATTCCATCCGCCACAGAACGCCCCCGCCGGTGGCGTGACATCGGCACGAAACACGGCGACGCGGAGCGATTGGGCCGCCGCCGGGGCCGCCTCGGCCTGCGGGGCTGCGCCACAAACCACCGCCCCTACCCATAACAGCGCATGCCACATGATGCCTTGCTCCTCTGGGCCAGTGTTATCTTGCGGGTTGGCCGCCCGGTGCCGAGTATAGCGCACGGCCAAGGCCGGTCAAGGGCGCGCCTGCGGCATCGCGGCAAAGCAGGCAGCCGGGTTGCTGGAATTCATGGCCGGTTCGAGGCCGCGCCGGCCCCCCGGGCAGTGGCCTCGGCAGAGCCCGGCGCTGAAGCGTTGGAAGTAGCCTCCGGGGCGGGCGGGTCCGGAGGGTCGGCCCAGGCCACGGGCCGCACCTCGTGCAGCGGCCCGATCGACAGGATTTCGGGCCAGCGGCGCGCCACCGCCAGCACGACCAGAATGGCCCCCAAGCCGCCGGCCACCGCCGAACCGGTCGGCCCCAAAAAGTGTGCCGTCACCCCCGATTCCAGTCCCCCCAGGTCATTCGAGGCCACGATAAAGATGTTGTTGACCGCCGACACCCGGCCGCGCATCGCATCCGGAGTGAGCATCTGGACCAGCGTATGCCGGACCACCACGCTGATGTTATCCAGCGCCCCGATGAGAAACATCATGGCCAGGGAAAGGGGGAAGCTCCGCGACAGGCCGAACACGATCGTCGCCGCGCCGAACCCCGCCACCGCCCACAACAGGGCCCAACCCGCGCGGCGCATGGGGGGCAAATGGGCCAGCAGCACCGCCATGGAGACTGCCCCCACGGCCTCGGCCGATTGAAGCAGCCCCAAACCCTGTGCCCCCACGCCCAGAATCTCCTCAGCGAACACCGGCAGCAGATAGGTGACGCCGGCCAACAGCACCGCGAAAAGGTCCAGGGTGATGGCAGCCAAAATCAATTTGTTGTGCCAGACGAAGCGCACCCCGGCCACCACGCTCTGCCAGGACACGGCCTCGTCGCTGGCCGGTTGCTCCGCGCCACGCACGCCCGCCATGGCCCCCAGGGCGATCAATCGGCACAAGGCCACCGCCAGGAAGCAATCGGCCGGGTTGCCCGTCCATTCCAATAGGTATCCGCCCGCGGCCGGCCCCGTCATCGCCGCCACCTGGAAAACCGTGGTATTCCACGTGACGGCGTTCGGAAAGACCTGGGGCGGAACGATCTGCGGCAACAAGGCGGCGCGCGAAGGCCCCCCCAGGGCCTGGCTGATTGCCCCTACACCCAAAAGGGCATAAACCGTGGCCAGCGGCAATTTCCACGCCACGGCGGCGGCCAGGCCCAGCGATACCAGGAGGCTCAGCCCCAACATGACCACCATGACGCCCCGGCGGTTGAAACGATCGGCAATCTGGCCCCCCGCAATGGCCAAGAGCAGTACCGGCAAGGCCCGCACCAGCCCGATCCACCCCAGGTCCAGATAGCTTCCGGTCCAGCGGAATACCACCAGGCGGATGGCCAGCCCCTCCATCATCGCCCCGAAGGTCATCGCAAACCAGCTTATCGCATACAGGCGATAGCTCGCAAAACGCCAGACGGCGTAGGGTTGGGCCGACGGTTCGTCCATTCGAGGTTCAAACGTCCAGACTTAGGCTTTCTTGCCCCCTCAATTGCCGCCGATCGCGTAGAGCGGCGGGCACCACCTCCTCTGCCGTGGGACGCCTGGGATTCTGTCACTAGGATTCCACCCCATGGCGGGATTCCTCGGCAAGTCGGCGAGCCGCCCGGCTCAGGGAGAGGGACGGCCATCGGCGGGGGCCAACAAGGGGCCGATTGGGAACATTACCGGGCTTACCCGACAGGCCGTCAAGGGGAAAAACACCCCGGGGCGCCTAACGGGGAGCTTTCGGCAACCTTGCAGCGCGCAGGCATGGCCAGCGGCACCGGAGGCATTGCCTACCATAAGGTTACGGTAAAGGCCGCTCCGACGCGGAGCGGGTTCCGCGGGCAAGATGCCCTCGCTCGACGGTTCCGCAAAGAGCCCTGACAGGCGCGGCGGGTTTTGATAAGCGGCGGACCGGGCAGACGCCCGGTGGCCCCCTGTTTGGCAGCACGCGGTTGGCGGCAAGCGGGCGGATGTCTTTCCAAAGGGGGCAAGTTGCCCAAA
>JBBIQF010000280.1:3966-5629 GCA_037442445.1 Planctomycetaceae bacterium | reverse complement strand
TCCCCTATTTTTACGGGCAATCCTCGGTTGACTTTTCTGCGCGAGCTTTCCCAGATCCCGGGTCGCGCTTTATGATGGTGCATAGTTCGACCCCTCTTGAGGACAGGAAGGACTCCTGTGGCGCAGAAAAACAAGACCAAGGCAGGCGCGAAGCTGGACGCCGTCACCGCGGTTCGCCGGAGCTTGGCGCGTCAGGATTACAAGCAGGCCCTTAAGGATGCCAAGACAGCGTGGCGCCAGCAGCCCACGGCCGAGTTGCGCCCGGTCTTGGAAGAAGCGTACATCCAGCGGGTCAAGCAGCTTGTGCGGTTCGGTTTGATGGCCGAGGCCCGCAGCACGTTCGAGGACCTCCTGGAGCTCGGCATCACCGAGGGGCAGGTGTGGCAAGAGGCCACGGCCGTGGCAGCGCCGCTGGGATTGCTGGGCCGGCTGATGGGCCAACAGCCGGTACCCGACACCGCCGTGGAGGCCGCCACCCTGACCGCCCTGGCCGACGCCGCGGTCTGCCACCCGGGCAACTCCATTCAAAGCCGGCCGGATATCGCCAGGGATGCCGCCGCCGTGCGCCAGGCCTTGGAGCAACTGGCGGCGGGCAACGGCGAAACGGCTCTGGCGGGACTTTCCCACATCCCCCGCAACTCGCCGTTTGCCGATTGGCGATTGTTCGTGCGCGGCCTGGCGGCGTATTACCGCCAGGACGACCAGGAGATGGGGGCCAGTTGGAGCCGGTTGGATCCGGCCCGGCCGCCCGCCAAGATCGCCCGCACCCTGCAAGCCCTGAACGAATGGCTTCGTGGCCACTCGCCGAGCCTGGAGCCCCTGGGCCGGGCGCATGCCGCTTTGCTGGAACTCGAAAAGCTCGTTTTCGGGGCACCGGTTCTCAGCCGGCTGTGCGAACTGCACGCCCAGGCGGCGGACCGGGATTGGGAAGGGGCGTTCCGCACCCTGCGGAGCCTGCCGCGCACCGCGGGTGCCCGGAACCTGCCGGTGGCCCTTCCGGCGGCCCAGGCGCTTATGGCCTTGGCCGTCAAACAGCAAGGGCGGTGGCTCATGGAACGCATCACCGCGTGGCTACCCGGCCCCCCCGATGACCCCCACTGGCACCGCGCTTGGGCACTGTTCCACGAGAGGGACAAAGAGGGCAGTCTCCACTCGGCCGCCGAGCACTGGATGCATTATGTCCGCGATATCGAACAGGGGGCCTGTCCGCTGCAAGACCAGCCACTGGCCGCAGCCCTGGCCTGGCAGCGGGCGGGGGAGAACTATCTCTGCTGCCTGACCGAATTGGAGGACGCGGAGGACGAAGACGAGGACGACGAGCTCGACGGGAGCTTCGAGGGCTGGGAGGACGAGAAACCGCGTCGCCACGCAATCCTGCCCGGGGTACTGGAGCACATGCGGGCGGTCGCCGTGGCAGCGCTGACACGAAGCATCGAGCTGGCCCCGGAACTGGTCGAACCGTATCGCTTGCTGGGCGACGCCTATCGCCGGTGGGGCCAGCCGGACAAAGCTGCGGAGATATACCAGCGCCTGATCCAGCGCCATCCGGAAAGTCTGGATGACCTCGTCGCGTTGGCGGAACTGCTGGCCGACGAGGGCAAGCCCATCGAGGCCTGCCCGTACGCCCGCAAGGCGTATCAGCTCAAGCCCCTGGACCGCCGGC
>JBBIQF010000280.1:0-3953 GCA_037442445.1 Planctomycetaceae bacterium | reverse complement strand
TGTTGTGGCGGTGCCTGGTGGAATCGGCCCGCCTGTTTGGCATGCGCCAGCAGTGGGAGGAGAGCCGGGCGATGCTGGCCGAGGCGGCCGGCCTGGACGTGGCGCCCGCGGAGGCCGAGGTCCTGCCGGCGTTTCAGGCGGTTCTGGCGTTCAAGGCCGGCGACCTGATCGAGGCACGGTCGCTGGTCTGGCAGGCCCTCGAAAAAGCGGCGCATCCGGCTGCCGGGCTTCTGGCCATGGCCATCCAGGGGCGCCGCTGGGCATTGCCGGAGCACGTGGTGGCCCAGTTCGAAAACCAGTGGCACACCGAACTCCGGGCGGGGTTCAACTCAAGCGCGGCGGGGGCCATGGCGCGGCTCCTTGCGGGGCTGCGGGAGCGGGACGGCGCTTCGCCCGACCTGACCGACTATGTCCACCGTTCCATCTCCTACATCGCGCTGGGGCAGAAAAGCAAGAAGTGGAACCGCCAGGACCTCCTGGCTGCGTGCCAACTGCTGGAGTGGTGGGTGGCGTGCATGGCCCGGCGCTACCTCCGAGTCTTCCAGCGAGACGATTCCGAGGAGAAAACCGCCGAGATGGAAGAATTCTGGCAACTGATTCGCCTGGCCAAGACGCTCTGCGCCCGCGGAATGCGGCTCTTTCCGGATGAGCCCATGTTCCCAGCCTTGCTGGGCGATCAGTTGCTGGGCGATGGTCCCTTGCTTTGCGACCGCCCTTATGCCCGCTATGTCTTCCAGCGCCTGAAGGCCTTGACGCAAGATGGCTCGACCCCGGAACTGCGGGATCTCCATCGGCGGGCCGTGGAGGCGCTAGACCTTTTGGGCCCGGGCCGCGTGTCCTCCAAGCCCGCGAAGTCCCAAATCCGCAACGTGGAGCTTTTGGAGATGTTGTATGGAGCGGTGGAGCGCATATTGAAACGTTCGCGAAAATCAAACGGGCGGCAGGAGGACGACGAAGATTCGGAAGACGCTGCGGCAGACGGCCCGCCGCCTGGCCGCCGGCCAAAACGGCAATAGCCGCCGGAGGAGACTCGTGGATGTCTTGGCTTCGGTCCTTTCTGTCGCAGCCGGGATTCGGTAGACTTCGTGGCCGCCTTGGGAGCGTGCGGAGGTCATGCGGAGGTGGGGTGAGGTACGGTTGCGTTGGTTCCAGGCGGAAATCGGAGCCGCCTGGCCCCTGGAGGTTAGGCCCGGCATGAAGGGAGACTGCAATGGCCGACCCGTATGAGGTCCTTGGCGTGGATCGCGCGGCTGCCACGGAAGAGGCGGTGCGCAGCCGGTATCTGGAACTCGTGCGCCAGCACCCGCCGGAGCGGGACCCCGAGCGGTTTGCGGAAATCCGGGCCGCCTACGAATGTTTGCAGAACCCGGAGACGCGGCTCCAGTGGGAGCTTTTCGAGTCCCACGCCTCCAAGTCCATGGAAGAGCTTATGCAGCGCCTGCGCAAGGAACTCCGCAGCACCCGCATCCCCACGGCGGTGTTGCTTTCGCTGGCCTCGTATCTATGAACCATTGGCCTGACGAAGAAGACGTGCTCGTTCGGCTGCGGCGCTGGCTGGCCGAGACCCGCGCGGAGGGTGAGCGGGCGGGCGAGGATGGCCGGCCCGAAGGAGACTTGTGCCCCCCGCTGGCCGATTTCGACTGGCTCGAGGTGCTGGCCGAGTTCACCGCCCTGCGCCACGAGGTGAAGCTCCACACCAAGAGTGTGCGGGGGCTGGAGGACGAGACATCGCGGGCCCTTTCGGGCCTGGAACAGGCCATCGCCCAGTTCCGCTCGGTGGAGGCCAAAGAGGCGGAGGCGGCGCAGCGGGCCGGCCGGCCACTGGTCGAGGCCATCGTGGAAATCCATGAGGCGATCGAGCGCGGGGCCGCCGCCGTGCGGGCCGCCCTCCAACGCATCGACGACGCCCGCCAGAAGACCAGCGACGAGTGTACCCGCCGCATCGGGCAACTCCGCTGGTGGCAGCGGTGGCTGGCACGCTGGTGGGTCAGCCGGTCGTTTTACACGGCCTCGCTGGCCCTCTGGCAAGCCCATGCCGAGAGCGTGCGAGAGATGTTCCGCGCACTGGCCGACGGCTACTTCCTCGGCAGCCTCCGCATCCAGCGGATCATGCGGGAAGGCCATATCACCCGCATCGAGACACAAGGGCGCCCCTTCGACCCCAATCAGATGACCGCCATCGAGGTGGCCGACACGGCCGATGTGCCCCCGGGCCACGTGGCGGCCGAGATTCGGCCCGGCTACCTGTGGCAAGGTAAAGTCGTGCGTTTTGCCGAGGTGCGGGTGGCTCGCCCCCCGAGCGAATCCCCGCTCCCCCCCCCCCCGGCAGAGGCGGGGCCAAGAACGTGCTGGCCGCGGCCGCCCTGGCCGCAGCCTGGTATTCCCCTACTCAAGGAATGAGCTATGAGCGACGAGCTGATCGTGGGCATCGACCTGGGCACCACCAATAGCGAGATTGCGGTGGTCCGCAACGGCCAAGTGGAGGTCCTGGGCGAAAACGGCGAGAAGATTCTGCCTTCGGTGGTGGGGTTGGACCCGGCCGGCCGCCTCCTGGTGGGCACCCCGGCGCGCAATCAATGGATCCTGGCCCCTGACCGCACCGTGCGGTCCATCAAGCGGAAGATGGGCCAGGACGTCAAGGTGCGCTTAGGCCCGCAGCTTTACACGCCCCAAGAGATATCGGCAATCATTCTCCGCACGCTCAAGGAGCGGGCCGAGCGGCAACTGGGGCGCCCCGTGCGCAAGGCCGTGATCACCGTCCCCGCCTTCTTCAACGAAATCCAGCGCGAGGCCACGCGCGAAGCGGGAGAGCTGGCCGGCCTGGAGGTGGTCCGCATCATCAACGAACCCACCGCTGCCGCGCTGACCTACGAGGCCCATACCGACCGCTGCGAGCGCCTGCTGGTGTACGACCTGGGGGGCGGCACCTTCGATGTGTCGATCGTGCAGGTGGAGCGCGACGTGGTCGAGGTGCTGGCCAGCCACGGCGATACCCACCTGGGCGGCGACGACTTCGACCAGTTGCTTCTGGACTACGTGTGCGATGCGTTCCTCGACGAGAAGGGGGTGGACCTCCGCCAGTCGCCGGTCTCCAAGTCGCGGATGTTGCAGTCGGTGGAGGCGGCCAAGATCCGGCTGTCCGACGAGGCCTTCACCCAACTGGCCGAGGAGTTCATCGCCGAGAAAGACGGTACGCCCCTGCACCTCCGCCGCGAGATCAGCCGCGGCGAGTACGAGGAACTCATCCTGGATTTGCTCAAGAAGACGCTGGAGTGCGTCGATCGGTCGCTGTCGGATGCCAAACTGCACGCCCGCCAGATCGACAAAGTGATCCTGGTGGGCGGGGCCAGCCGCACCCCCCTGGTCCGCCAGCTCCTGGAAGAGCGGCTGGGCCAGCCGGTCCATGCGGAAGTGCATCCCGAGTTGTGCGTGGCCATGGGCGCCGCCCTCCAGGGGGCCATGATCGCCGGGGTGGATGTGGGGCCGGTGCTGGTCGATATCACCCCGCACACCCTGGGTATCTGCGTCCTGGGGATGGCCGACGGCATGCCGTCGCCGTTCGTGTATTCCCCGATCATCCATCGCAATACCCCGCTGCCGGCCAGCCGGTCGGAACTGTACCGCACGGTGTTCGACCGGCAGTCGAAAGTGTCGATCGAGGTCTACCAGGGGGAAAACCGGGACGTGCGATTCAATGACCTGGTGGGCGAATTCATGCTGGAAGACCTGGCCGAGGTCGACGCCGGCAACCCCATTCTGGTGCGGTTCGATCTGGACCTGGACGGCATCTTGAAGGTGACGGCCCGGGAAAAAGCCACCGGCCGGGAGAAGCAATTGGTCATCGACAACCAGATGTCCCGCTTCCGCAAGGGCAACCGGGAATCGGCCCGCCAGCGGCTGGACGAGGCATTCGCCCAGGCGGCCGGCGCTGCCGCTGCGGCTTCCGCCGCGCA
>JBBIQF010000279.1:916-8266 GCA_037442445.1 Planctomycetaceae bacterium | reverse complement strand
GGGGGCCCTGTGGCGCCGGTTCAAGGCAGAAATCCAGGTACCCATTGCTGCGATTCTCTTGGTGAACACGGCGGCCCACACCATCGGCGCGGCCGTGGCGGGCGCACAATTCGACACGGTGTTCGGCCCGCAGTGGCTGTGGTGCTTCTCGCTTCTGTTCACGTACGTGATGCTCCAGTTCACCGAGGTTTTGCCCAAGACGCTGGGCGTGCGCTTCAACCGGGAGTTGGCCGTGGTGATCGGCTGGCCGCTGCATGTCACCGCACGGATGCTGCGGCCCGTCTTGCAGCTCATCCACTGGGTGAATCGCCCTTTCGAGGCGGCGCCGGCGGCCGGCCGCCCCCCGGCCACCATCGAAGAGATCACGGTGCTGGCCGGGCTGGCTCGGCTGGCCAACCAGATCGGGCCCCAGCAGGAGCGGATCATCGTCAGCGCCACGCGCCTGGCCGACCTCCGGGCACGCGACGTCATGTTGCCCACCGAGCAGATCGCGTTTCTTTCGACCTCCCAGACGCTGGCCGACGCCCTGCTCACCGCCCACGTCGATGCCCACACCCGCTACCCCGTGTGCGAGCAGGGCAATCCCGACCGCGTGGTGGGCTATGTGAACTTCAAAGAGCTGGTCTATTACATGCGGACCAACCCCAACGACTGGCGCCTGGAAGGGGTGATTCGGCCCATCCATTTCGTCTCGCCCGACGAATCGGCAGCCGAGTTGCTGCGGACCTTCGTCAGCCAGCATATCCACATCGCCATCGTCCGCGATGGCTCGGGAAAAACCTTGGGGCTGGTGACCCTGGAAGATCTGATCGAAGAGCTGGTGGGCGAGCTGGAGGACGAGTTCGACCGCCTGCCCCGCATGTTCCACCCGCTTTCGGGAGGGACGTGGATGATTGGCGGGGGCCTGCCGGTCAAAGAGCTTTCCGCCCGCCTGGAAGTGCCGCTGGCCGACACCCAAGGAACCGTCTCCGCCTGGCTGACGCGGCGGTTAGGGCACAGCCCGCGCGTGGGCGACGAATACGTGGAATCCGGTTTGCGGTTCGCCGTGCGGCGTGTGCGGCGTGGCCGGGTGTTCGAGGCCGTCGCCACCCGCCTGCCTCATTGAAAACGCTCTAGGGGCCCGGCCAACCCGGCCGGCAACCGTGCCGCGCCGTCACCTCCATCGGCGCATGGGCCCTCGCTTGGCCCCCTCGGCACCGGGGCGATATGACAGAGAGCGCTGTGCCCCCGCGATCCGGCTCGCGCAGCCTGGGCAGGCTTGGACTCTTCGGTGCTGGAGCGATATACTAGCGGCACGCCTGCTATTGGCCCACGACGGCTGGGGCTGGCGTCCCCGAGCGTGCCATTTCGATCACCTTTGGAGGAGCACCGCCGATGCACCCGATCGCTCGCCGCTTGTGCCTCATGGTTGTCGCCCTGTGGATGCCGACTGGCTGGTGGCTTTGGGCCGCCGAGCCCGAAGGCTACACCCGTAAGGAAGTCATCTACGGTCGCAAGGACGGCATGGCCCTGACGATGGACGTGATCACCCCCAAGAAGCCCAACGGGCTGGGTGTGGTGTGGGCGGTCAGCGGCGGGTGGTTTTCGTCGCACGACGCCATCCGGCCGGCAGCGGTCGCCGCCCTGTTGGATCGCGGGTACACGGTGTTCGCCGTGGTCCACGGCAGCCAGCCCCGCTACACCATCCCCGATGCCATCGCCGACATGAACCGGGCTGTTCGCTTCATCCGCTTCCATGCCCAAGAGTACGGCATCGACCCCGAGCGGATGGGCGTGACGGGCGGCTCGGCAGGCGGCCATCTTTCGTTGATGCTGGGCACGGCCGGCGACGCCGGCAACCCCAAGGCCCTCGACCCGGTAGACCGCACCTCCAGCCGCGTCCAGGCCGTCGCTTGCTTCTTCCCCCCAACCGATTTCCTCAACTACGGGAGCGAGGGCAACGTGGTGCTGGGCGACAAGGTCCTCTCGGGCTTCAAGGCCCCCTTCGATTTCCGCGAGCTGGACCGCAAAACCCGAAGCTACGTGCCCATCACCGACCGGCAGCGGGTGCTGGAGATCGGCCGGGCCATTTCCCCCTACTACCACGTCAGCAAAGACGACCCGCCGACGCTTATCATCCACGGCGATGCCGACAAGCTGGTGCCCATCCAGCAGGCCGAGCGAATCATCGCCCGGCTGAAGGAGGCCGGCGTCCCCGCGGAACTGGTCGTCAAGAAAGGCGAAGCGCATGGCTGGCCGACCCTGGCGGCCGATATGGCCACCATCGCCGACTGGTTCGACAAGCACCTTCGGCAACGGCCGGCTTCCAAGTAGCACCGGCGTATGCCCCTTTCCGCGGTACTGTTCGACCTGGATGGGACCCTGCTGGACACGCTGGCCGACGTGGCCGACGCCACCAATGCCGCGCTTGCCCAATTGGGCTACCCCGGCCATGCGGTCGAGGCGTTCAAATACTTCATTGGCGATGGCATGGAGCAACTCGCTCGCCGGGCACTGGGTCCAGGGCCCCATGATGCGGACTTGGTGGCCCGATGTGTCGAGCGGATACGCCAAGAATATGCCCGGTCCTGGTACCGCAAGACCCGGCCGTATCCCGGAGTACCGGAATTGCTGGACGAGCTTGCGGCCCGGCAGGTGCCCATGGCGGTGCTGTCCAACAAGCCGCAGGAGTTTACGCAACTGTGTGTCGAGCGGCTTTTGGGGCGATGGCGCTTCAACGCAGTGGTAGGGGCCGGGGGCCAGTTCCCGCCCAAGCCCGACCCCGCGGCCGCCCGGCATATCGCCCAAACGCTGGCCCTGCCTTCGGAAAAGATCGTGTATCTGGGCGACACGAACACGGACATGCAAACGGCCGTGGCCGCCGGCATGTTCCCCGTCGGCGCCCTGTGGGGGTTCCGTTCGGCCGAGGAGCTGCGGGCAAGCGGCGCTCAGGCCCTGGTGGCCCAGCCGCTGGAGCTGTTGGCCTTTCTCGAAAACCGCCAGCCAAGCTGATAGCGCCGGCCACTTATCCGCCCGATGTCGCCACTACCCGGCCAGCATGGGTCTGGCCAGGTCCCAGGCCACGGTGAAAATGGCGGCGTCGGCCAGAATATGGCTGACCCACGGGCCCACAAGCGTCCCACCCCGGTGGTACATCCATGCCCACACGGCGCCGGCGCCGGCCACCGCCAGCGAGCCCAGGATCCCCAAGGCGCCCAGCCCCACGTATACCCCCAACAGGATGACATGGTGTGCCATGAAAGCCAGGCTGGACACGGCCACTGCCCAGGGCCACTCCATCCGCCGCCCCAACTGCCCGAACACGAACCCGCGCCAGTAGTATTCCTCCAAGCCGGCATGGACCAGCGAGTAGAAGGCGGCCAGGGCCAGAAAGCTCGCCAGCCCCCGGACGCCAAAGCCCGCCAGCTTGCGTTGGACAGCGGTATCGGCGCCGGCCAACCACCCTGCCGGCCGAAACAGCCCGTAATATACCGCCACCATGCCCACAAACATGGCGGCGCCCACGGCCAGACCCCACGCCGCTTGCAACCCGGCCTTGGGCTGCGCAGGCCCGTCACGGCGGGCGGGCAGCCGCCAGCCGGCAACAGCCAACCACCACGCAAGCGGCAACGCAAACTGGAAGGTCTTGCCCAGGACATAGACGGCCAGCCGTATGGGCGCCGGGCTTTCGGCAAGGGCCACGAAATAGGCCCAAGTCAATAGCGAGGGGAAACCCATGGCCACAAACAGCACGGCCCATCCCGCGCGATGTTCCCCTGCACCCGACGGCTGGCGCATGGCAGGGCCTCCGGATTCTCAGGGCGGCGGGGTTACCCCGCGGGTCCAAAAAAAAGATCACGTGCGGCTGAGCACGGGCAGAGGCCGGCCGGTCTCCCGCCCCTTGGGCGCCGGCACCCGCGATGGCACCGAGGCCACCAAGGTGAACTTGGGCTGCGGCTCGCAGTGGTGGCGCTCGATCTGGCCGGTCCACAGCCGGCCCAGCCATTGCCGCGTGTTCCAGATCGATTTGACTAACCCCACCATCCCGAACATCTGCATCACGACCCGCTGCTTCCAAAGGCTGTCGAACGTCACCAATGCCCGCATGGCGTTCAGCGGATTATAGAACGCGGCATAGCCCAACAGCATATTCCACTGCCGCTTCCAGGGCTGCGAGTGGGCGGTGGCCACGATATGGTTGCCGTCCAACTGATAGTCCTCGATGGGCACCCCGCCCACCGAAGCCAGCGCCAAACCCTGCCGGAACGGTTCCTCGTAGCCCTTGCTCCCCACCGACGGGGTCAAGAGCGTGATCTGGCAAGTTACCGCCCCGGTCCGCCGCAGGAACGCCACCTGATTGAGCAAGCCCGACAGCCCCCGCCACGACCAAAGCGGCTGGGCGTCGTGATGCATCATCATGGGCATGGGGGCGATGCCGTGCTGCCGCAAGGCGCGGAACACCTCGCGGGTCTTTTCCGGCGTTTGACCTTTCTTGACCAACTCGGCCGTCAGGTCCTCGATGCCGAACCAGATGGCCCGCAGCCCGGCATCGCGGGCCAGGGGCAACAGGTCCAGATTCTTGTGCACGTCGAACTCGGTGGCCTCGGTCGCGAACCAGATGGCATCGCGGAAAGGTTTACCGGCCACCCGGCCCCGCGCCATGCCCGAAAGGATCGCCTCGGCCGAGGCCCGGTGGTTGAAGAAGTTGTCGTCCGTGCCGAAGAAATCCGTGATGCCGGTCCGCTCGGCAATGCCCGCGATCTCCTCGGTCAACCGTTCCGGGCTGCGATGGCGGAACGTCCGCTGGTTGTAACCCGGGATGGGGCAATATGGGCAGTGGAACTTGCAGCCGTGCGTGGTGACCATCGACATCACCCGCCCCAGGCGGCGCAACTGGGCGGCCGGCAGCGCCGCCGGCGCCAGCGTCTGGTGGCGATGTGGTGGCTCGAACAGCTCTAAGGCGTCAAAGGGCAGGGGCAGCTCATCCAAGTCCTGAACCAGGCGTTGGATTCCCGTGTGCACCAAGTAAGGCGGCGGGCCCTGGCCCTCGTCGGGCCGGAACACCAACCCCGGGATGTCGTCCAACAGCCCGGCGCGGCGGACGCGTTCGAAGGCGGTACGCATCGACTCGCCTGGCCCCCGATGCTCCAAAATGCGGTCCAACAGCTCGATGAACACGAACTCTTCGCCTGTCACGACCACGTCGGCCCCCACCTGGCCATCCTCCGACAAGCCGAAGAAGTCCCACGGCTCGTAAATGGCCTTGGAGCCGCCCGCCAGGATCAGCGGCCGGTGCTCTCCCAGCTTCCAGGCGTCGCGGATCAGATCGTACGCAGGCGCACTATGGATCTGCATCGCCGAGACGAAAAGCATCTCCGGCGGCTTGCCCCCGATGCGGGCTTGGCTGGGACGCACGTTGGGATTCCACTGCTGGAGCACCACCCGGGTGTTGGTGAACCCGGCGGCAAACAACGCCGAGCCCACCGCGCGGGGCGCTCCGGGTATCAACAGCCGGTCGCAAAACACAAACGGGCCTAGACGGGTCCGGCGGTCAAAAGCGTAAACGAACAGCACGGGGATATCCAATCCCCGTACCCGCCGACGGACCTGGGATTCGAGTTCTTTGTAACGCCCTGGTGGGGTATATTCATCCCCCCGTGCGCGACGTGGCAGTTCCACGGCTGATTCCTCTGCGAAAATTGTCTTTCGTTCCTCGCCAATGCGAGTTCAGGCAATCCTAGACCGGCGGGGTGGCAATAGCAATCGACAACCTGTCAAAATGGGTCAACTGGGTAATATGCGCAGGTAAAACTTGTGTGAATGCGATTGCGACCCGTAGAGGTCTTACAACCGCCAGCCACGGAGACCATTCAACCGCGACACGTATCCGCCTATAGTGGGGTAGGCCTACGGTAGGATAGCCGGCGCGGTTGGCGGGGAGACGGCCCTGCCCCGCGGCATCGGCCGGGCAGCGGCCTGGCGTTTTAAACCGGCGGCACGGGCCGGTGCCTATCGCGGCTATGCACCTCCCCGGGGGGCCTCCGGGGGATGTCGGTTCCGTGCTGCAACCGTGCCGGGCCAGCGGCTGCGGTATAATCGCGCCGGCACCCCCTGGCCGGCGCCCTGCCGCACCCGAGGAACGTCAAACGCTGTTACAGCCTTGTGCCGCGATGTGGCTCTTGGACCTGACGCTCGACTCGCCCGCCGAGAACCTGGCTTTGGACGAGGCGCTATTGGACGAGGCCGAGGCGGCCGCGGAACCTGTGGAAACGCTGCGGCTGTGGGAGCCGCCTAGCCCCATGGTCGTGGTCGGGCGTTCCTCATGCATTGCACAGGAGGTGCACAGAGAGCAATGCGCCCGCCTGGGCATCCCGGTGCTTCGGCGGGCCAGCGGCGGGGCGGCGGTGGTCCTCGGGCCGGGCTGCCTGGTGTACGCCCTGGTGCTGAGCCTCGAGCAGCGGCCGGCGCTCCGCATGGTGGAGCAGGCGCACCGGGTGGTGTTGGACCGGCTGGCCGGTGCCTTGCGGCGTTGGGTTCCCGGCGTCTGCCGCCGGGGGACGAGCGATCTGGCTTTGGGCGAGGCGAAGTTCTCGGGCAACAGCGTGCGGTTGAAGCGGCGGTGCCTGTTGTACCACGGAACGCTGTTATACAATTTCCCGCTGGAGCTAGTGGAGATGTGTTTGGCCATGCCCCCCCGGCAGCCGGCCTATCGGGAAGGCCGGCCGCACCGGGCGTTCTTGACCAACCTTCCGCTTTCCGGGGAAGCCATCCGGCGGGCGGTGGCCGCGGCGTGGTCCGCCGAGCACGCGCGGACCGATTGGCCCCAAGCCCAGACCGCCCGGCTGGCATTGTCGAAACGATGTACCACCGGAACGCTGAGATGAAAGGTTCTTTGACCCGACGGGGATTCATGCACGTGGCGGCCGCCGGTTCGGCCGCCTGGGCCTGGCTGGGCGGGGCGCGCCGCGCATCGGGAGCCGCCGCCGACAAACCCGCGCTGCTGGGCGGCACGCCTGTGCATAAGGGGGGCTGGCCCGGTTGGCCGCAGTGGCGCACCGACTGGGAGGCCAAGATCGTCCAAGTGCTCCGCAGCGGCGTGTGGTCCAGTGCCGGGGGCGGCGGCCAGGTCGCCGATTTCGAGAAGGCCTACGCCAAACTCCTGGGGGCCAAGCGGTGCGTCACCACGGCCAGCGGCACCACTGCGCTGATCACCGCGTTGTATGTCATGGGCGTCGATGCGGGCGACGAGGTTGTCGCGGCCGGGCCCGGTCTCGTAGCGCTCGTAATCGAGCCCGGCGCCGTCGAGCACCGAGGCGACCACGTCGACGTTGCGCGCCTCCTCGCCCGACTCGGGGGCGCCGTCGTTGACGC
>JBBIQF010000279.1:0-906 GCA_037442445.1 Planctomycetaceae bacterium | reverse complement strand
CGAGGTGGTCATCTCGCCCTACACCTTCATCGCCACCTACAACGTGGTGCTGATGCACAAGGCCCTGCCCGTGCTGGCCGATACCCACCCCGCCACCCTGACCATGGACCCCGCCTCGATTGAAAGCCGCATCACCGATCGCCCCCGGGCCATCCTGCCGGTCCATATCTACGGCATGCCCTGCGACATGGACCCCATCAACGCGATCGCCAAGAAGCACAAATTGGCGGTGGTCGAGGACGCCTGCCAGGCCTGGCTGGCCGAGTACAAGGGGAAGAAGTGCGGCACGCTGGGCGATCTGGGATGCTTCAGCTTCCAGAACTCTAAGCACATTCCCTCCGGCGAGGGCGGGGCGGTAACCGGCAACGACGAGGAGCTGCTGGACCGCTGCCAGTCGTTCCACAACTGCGGCCGGTCCTACGGCAAGTTCCGCGGCAGCGGCTGCTTCACCCGCGGCACCAATTTCCGCATGACCCATTACCAGGCCGCCATGCTGCTCCAGCAAATCGACAAGCTCGTGGCCGACACCCAGCGCCGGCAGGAAAACGCCGACTATTTGACGCGCCGGCTGAAAGAAATCCCCGGCATTCTCACGGTCCGCTTGCCAGAGAACAGCAGGTCGGTGTGGCACCTGTACGCCTTCCGCTACGATCCGGCCCAATTCCACGGCCTGTCGCGTGATCGATTCATCCAAGCGCTCCATGCCGAGGGCATTCCCTGCGGCGGCGGATACCACGAACAGTACTTCGACGGCCTGTTGGACGAGGCGATCAACTCCCGCGGCTACCAGCGGCTGTTCTCGCCCCAGCGGCTGAAGGCCTACCGCGACAGCTTCCACGAGCTGAAAGGCAACAAACTGGTATGCCAGACCACGGTGGGCCTCTTCCAGAGCATGCTGCTGGCCGA
>JBBIQF010000278.1:0-8271 GCA_037442445.1 Planctomycetaceae bacterium | reverse complement strand
GGACGATGGGCGTGGCCAAAGCGCTTGGTGTGTGGATCGCCAGCAGCGCGCTGGTGTGGGCCGGCGCGTGGGCGGGCAGCCGGTTTCTTGGCCCCGCCCCGGGCTCCCGTGCTGGCGACGTCGAACGTTTTTTGCCCGCCGCGGCAGCGGTTGCGCAGACGGCGTTCACAGCGATTGAGGCTAACAGTTCACTCCGTCTATTGGTCTGTTCGATTGGTCTGTTCGAAGGAGGTTACGTATGGGACGCATCGTACCGACCATCGGCGTGCTTGGGATATTAGCCATGGTGGGACTTTTCGTGTGGCACGCCGCCGCTGTGGGCCAAATAGACTGCGAGTACACCTGCCCGGTGATCGCTGTCTGCGATTCTGCGGACGAGGCGAACTGCTCGGGATGCATTCTTCATGCAGGTGGGCCTTACGATTTGGGCGGCTGCGACAGCAGGCCGAACAAGGATTACAACCCCGAGAATCTGCAATACCACGGCAGCGCTCTTGGCGGTAATAAGGCTGCTTCGCCGAACACGGTGCCGTGTGTCAGGATAACGCCTTGCCGCGGGACGTGGTACCCGCAAACATACTGCAACGATTTTATCTTTTTCACCGCGTGCTGGTCGTACGACCCGCTTACGAATTGCGTTGACTGCTGGCCGGATCAGGAGTCCCAGTATGACGAGGTGCTGATTGAGGCAGCGTGCTACGACTGTCCGCCGTAGAGCGATATCCACCCGGCGGCGAGGCGCAGCCTTTGGATTTGCGTTCCAGGCCGACACCCCCGCTCTTTGGGAAGGGCGCCGGTGTCGCGGTCGACTGGCCTAAGGCTTGGGGCGATGGCTTTCGGCGATCGCTTTCGGCTAGCCAGGCCAAGGGCGCGGGTGTCCTTTGCTTCCTCGGGATGCTCGCGCCCAAAGGGCGACTTTCCTGGGGGTTTACCGCCACGATTGCCTGATCCTTGTTGATCGGGAGGCCTTTGTGAGCACGTTCAGACGCATTTATGACTCGATGCACTGGCGCATCGCGCTTGGGATATTAGTAGCCGCAGCATTGGGCGTGGCACGGGCCAGCGGTCAAGGCGCGCTGATTCGTCCAAGGGAACTGGCTGATGGCCCGCCCGAGGCTTTATGGACCGCTGTGCCAGAGGAGGAAGTGGCTTCGGCTTTGAAGATGCTGACCGCCCAGGCGCGGGGCAACTATGAGCGAATAGGCACATGGCGCGGTGTTTATGGGTACCGGACACGGCGCTCGGTACCGCCGTCCGAATCGCGCGCGTTAAAGGCCCAACCGCTGCCCGAATCGTTGGTACAGGAGATCGCGTTCCGGCTAGAGTTCGCCATCGACAAGGCCGCAAACCGCGCGTACATCGCCAAGAGCGAGCCTAAGCTTTCGTGGATGGATGGCGTTAGCGGCAAACCGGTTACGATTGCCGGCACCGCCGTTCCGGAGGAGAGGGTCGTAATCGCGCCGGAATACCGCGTGCGGTTTGCCCCGCGGCAGATCTACGGAGCGTTTCAGGAGGTTAGCGAGCATCCCGCGGCGCGGAACAGGCGAGCGGCCTTCCGGGAACTGCTGGAGTCCCGCCCCCGGGGCGGCCACGCGGACCGACCTCTGCCGGAAAGCTGGTTTTCGTTCTCTCAGGGGCGACCCTACTGGGAGGACATGCAAGGTACGATCGCGGCGTGGGAGGGCGCGCTTGGCGCGGAGAAACGCGGCCTGCTTCGCCAGCGGCTTCGCCTGTACCGGGCGCCGGCCCCGCACGGAGCGTGGTTTAGGGAGGACCGGGAGATGGAGACAACGGCCGGTACGAAACAGTTCGCACGCATTGTGTGGAGCCCCGATGCGGGTTACAACCCCGTGCTTTTTGCCATTTGGGAGGAGGGATTCGGGAAGCGGCCGGTTCAAAGCAAACAGTGGCGTTTCAAAGAGGTGGATGGAATCCTCGTGCCGGCCTGGGTCCAGGAGCGCGGCTACGCTCGGGAAGTCGTCCAGTGGGAGACCGAAGCGGCCCTTGTCGAATGCACGCTCAACCAGCCCATCCCCGCAGGGCAATTCGGGTATGCGGGACTAGGGATGCAAGACGGGGACCTGCTGATGGATCGGATTGATGGGGTATGTTACATTCTCAGCGGTGGAGAGCCCGTCAAACTCGCTGAGTTCGGAGGGAAGTACGGGCCGGGGGCCGTGATGTGGCTGCGCTGGGTTCTGGCGGCCGTGACCGTGGGGGTGGTCGGGGCGATTGGACTGCGGGTATGGCGCCGCAGGCGCTGGCGGAGGCCCCCGGCGGGGTAAAGGACGATGGGCGTGGCCAAAGCGCTTGGTGTGTGGATCGCCAGCAGCGCGCTGGTCTGGGGAGGCGCGTGGGCGGGCAGCCGGTTTCTCGCGCCGGCCCCGGGGGCGCGTCAAGTTGGGGTTCTGGTCCGTTCCGATGGCGTCCGTTATCGGCAAATCGTTTGCGAGGGGTACGATTACGATCCCGGCCGAAGGTCGAGCGTTGCGCACTTTCCTGCGTATCCGGCGGCGGCATGGGTCGTGCGGCGGGCGACGGGGCTGGACGCTGGCCTGGCGTTGCTGGTGACGTCGAATGCTTTTTTGGGCGCCGCGATGGTGGCGCTGGCGGCGTACGTGCGGGCCCGGCCGGCCGGCGTTTGCCTGGGCCCCGAAGCGCCGCCAGGCACCGGCGATGCCCGCACCCGGGACGCCCTGGTCACCTGGACGTTGTTGGTCTTCGGGCTTTGGCCGATGGGCTTCTTTTTCCGGACCGCGCATTCGGAATCGACCTTCTTGTTTTTTGGCATTCTTTCGCTTTATGGGATCCAGCGGAATTGGCCGCGGGCGTGGGTGGCGCTGCTGGTCGGTGCGACAACGGCGACGCGGCCGGTGGGCGTGGCGCTATGGCTGCCCTATGCAGCCTGGGTATGGCAATCGGAAAAGGGGTGGCGGCACCGCGTCGCCGCTTTGGTCGTTTTCGGCAGCCTGGCCTGTTGGGGGCTGGCGGCGTATATGGTGTTTCAGCAGATCACGTTTGGGGACGCACTGGCGTTCGCCAAGACCCAAAAGCACTGGGCCCACACGCCGGAGGCCTCCTTTGGCGAAAAGGCGCTAAGCCTGCTGTCGCTGGAGCCGTTTTGGGCAACGTATGACCGGCAGAATCCTGCGTTCTATTGGAACGACACGGAACCGCCGTGGCCCATCTTGAACTGCCGGTTCCTCAACCCGATTTACTTCGCCTTGGCGATCGGGCTGGTGGGGATCGGGGCCTTGCGAGGTTGGCTGGACCGTTACGAGACGCTAGTGGGAGCGGGCTTGCTAATCATTCCGTACGTGACCAAGGGGTACGACAACGCGATGCTGAGCCACGGGCGGTTTGCGGCGGCGGTGTTTCCGGCGTATCTTGTGGCTGGGGAATTGCTCCGCCGGCTACCCTTGCTTGCGGCCGGCGTGGTCCTGGCGGGATGTGGTTTTTTCATGGCCGCTTACGCGGCCCTGTTTGCGGCGGGATACCCGTTTTTCTGAGGGTTCAGGCAGTTTGAAACGTGCGGTGGATTCAGCCAAAGTGGCCACGGCCCCTGGGGAACGTTGCCGCTTCCGCTGTGTGCAATGCGGCGGCCCGGAGTGCCGGCCTGTGTACCGGGCCGTGCCGTGGCTGCGGCGATGCGCGGCGTGCGGCCTGAGGTGCACCTGGCCGCAACCTGCGGACGAGGAGTTGGCCAGCGTGTACGGTCCGGACTATTACGGGGCTTTGGGTTACGACGTGCTGGCGGGCGGGGAGTGGCCCAAGTCGCAAGAGGCGTGGGCGGACCGCGTGCTGGGGCTGGCGGAGCGGCACGTCCGGCCCGGCCGGCTCTTGGACGTGGGAAGTGGGCTGGGGGATGTTCTGGTGGTGGGCGTGCGGCGGGGTTGGCAGGTGACCGGCATCGAGGCCAACCGGCTGGCAGCCGAGCTCGCGGCCAAGCGCGTTCCGCAGGCCGAGGTGGTTTGCGATTGCCTGGAACGCTTTGACCGTCCCGGAGTGACATTCGACCTGGTGACCTGCCTGGAGGTGGTCGAGCACTTGAGGGATCCGGCGGCGTGTCTGGAGCGGATCCGGGGGCTGCTGCGGCGGGGTGGAATCCTGGTGGCCACCACGCCCGACGCGGGGAGCCTGCACGCGCGGCTTGCGGGCCGGCGATGGGTGCACTTCCACCGCGACCACCTGTGGTATTTCGACCGCGCGGCCCTGGGCGTGCTGGCACAGCGGGCCGGGCTGGAGGTGCTGCGGTGCGGCACGGCCTGGAAGGTTTTCACGCCCCGGTATATCCTGGGGGTATTGGCGCGTTTTTCCGGTAATCCGGCGGTCCGGGCAGGCGCGGGCCTGGGCTTGCGGTGGTTGCCGCGGTGGGTGTGCGAGCGGCCGCTGCCGCCGTTGCCCGAGGGCCTGCTGCTTTTGGCCCGGCGGCCGGTTGCGGGGGAGGGACTGCCATGAGAAGGCGAAGAATCGGGCATCGCGGGGGCGGCTTCACCTTGGTGGAGCTCTTGGTGGTGCTGACGATTATCGCGGTGCTGATGGCGCTGTTGCTGCCGGCCGTGCAGGCGTCGCGCGAGGCGAGCCGGCGCTCGCACTGCCAGAACAATCTCAAGCAGATCGGCCTGGCGGTGCTGAGCCACGAGAGCGTGGCCCGCACCTTGCCCATCAGTGTAAGCCCCTTCGATGAAGGGCCGCGCCCCTGGCCCAAGCGGGACGGCCGGGGCTGGATCCTCACGATCCTCCCGCAGCTCGAACAGCAGGCGCTGTACGACAAGTTCGCGGCGGTGTTCCGCACCGACTTCCTTTCCGGGGCGGGGCTGCGGGATCCCTCGGTGCAGGAGGCGATGCGCACACGCCTGCCCGTGCTGCAGTGCCCCAGCGACGGATCGGCCGATCGCCTTTCGACCGAGCAGTGGCAGTGGGAGGGCACGCCCGTGGCACTGACGAATTATAAAGGCTCGATCGGCGATAACCGCATGGGCGGTTCGCAGAGCATGCACCCCGGGCGCGAGCCGGACTGCATCTCCACGGGCAAGTGCCCGGGGCTGTTCCACCGGCTGACGTACCAGGCGCCGGTGACCATCGCCGAGATTCGGGATGGCACCAGCAATACGTTCATGGTGGGCGAGGACGTGCCCGAGCACAATGCGCATAGCACGGCGTTTTACGCCAACGGCGATTATGCGAGTTGCCACGCGCCGCTGAACTTCTTTCCCGACCCGCCGCGGCCGCGGGACTGGTGGGACGTGATGTCGTTCCGCAGCCGGCACCCGGGCGGGGCGTCGTTTTGCTTTGCCGACGGCAGCGTGCGGTTTGTGCGCCAGGACATCGACTACGCCTTGTACCGCGCCTTGAGCACGAAGGCTGGCCGGGAACCGGCCGAGGCCCCGTAGTGGAAACGGGGGAGTCGAAACAGGGACGCCGCTGGTTTTCGCCGGGGTTGCCGGCGGCCGGTGGATCGCCCGGGCCCTAAAAACGAGCGACGTCCCCCTTTCAATACAGCAGGAAGCGCTCGCGGCGTTTGAGGAAGTCGGCCAGGCCGGGCTGCCAGCCGGCCTCGATCTCGGCCGCCGATTTGCCCCCCAGCAGGGCTTCGTGAACGGCGGCGTTGCCCAGCAGGGTCAAATACGCCTTGGCGTTCAACGTTTGGGGGTAGTTGGCCCGCAGCCATACGGCGATTTCCAGGCCGTTCCGCAGCGGGTCGAACTTCTGGCGGTCCAGCAGTTCGATCCGCACCCCGCTGCAGGGCTTGCCCGCGAAGGTGCTGGACGCGGGTGTGAACCGGACCGGCTCGAACCGCACCCCGGGACAGCCCAGGGTGTTGAGATGCCCGGCCAGCCGGGCCCCGTCCAGCCATGGCGCGCCGAGGACCTCGAAGGGCGTATCGGTACCGCGGCCGACCGACACGTTGGTCGTCTCCAAGAGGCCGATTCCCGGATAGAGGATGGCCTCGGTGAGGCTGCGCATGTTGGGCGAGGGGTTCACCCATTTCAGCCCGGTGGCATCGAACCAGTCGTCGCGCTGCCAGCCTTCCAGGGGGACCACTTCCAGGTCCAGGCGGAGTTTGCGTTCGGCAGCGAACAACAGGGCCAATTCGCCCACGGTCATGCCATGGCGGACCGGAAGGCGATGGTAGCCCACAAAGGACTCGCGTCCGGCATCGAGCACAGGCCCGGCGACAAAGCGGCCGGTGATGGGGTTGGGCCGATCGAGCACCACGAACCGCAGCCGATGCTCGGCGGCGGCCTCCATGGCCAGCCCCATTGTGGCGATATAGGTGTAAAAGCGTGTGCCGATGTCCTGGATGTCGAAGACCAGCGTATCGACGCCCCGCAGCATCTCGGCCGTGGGTTTGCGCGTCGCGCCGAAGAGGCTATAGACGGGCAGTCCGGTGCGGGCATCGCGGGTATCGGGAACGCGCGCGGTGTCGAGCTTGCCCTCCCATCCATGTTCCGGGCTGAAGAGGGCAACCAGTTTGACGCCCGGGGCCTCGTGCAGGACGTCCACGGTGCGTTTGCCCTGGCGGGTGATGCCGGTCTGGTTGGTGATGAGTCCTAGGCGCTGGCCCCGCAGCGGAGCAAAGCCGTCCCGCTGGAGCACATCGATTCCGCAGAGGACCGCTTTGGGCGCGGGCGGTGCCAAGGGTTTGCAGGCCCGCGCGGCCAGGTCGCCGATGCGGCCTGCCAGGCGGTTGACCTCGCCCTTGCCGGCCGGGTGGAGGCGATTGCTCAGAAAGATCACGAACAGGTCCAACTGGGGATCGATCCACATGGCGGTGCCGGTGAATCCGCCATGGCCGAAGGCCCGCGGCGACATCGCCTGGCCGCGGTTGGTGGAATAGCCGGTGCGGATATCCCATCCCAAGCCGCGGAGCCCAACACTGACCGGGTAGGGGCGGGTCATGCGGTCGATGGTCTCGGGCTTGAGCACACGGCGGCCGGCGTATTGGCCTCGGCCGAGCATCATCTGGGCGAAGCGGGCCAGGTCGGCGGCGGTGGAAAACAGCCCCGCGTGTCCCGCCACGCCCCCCAGATGAAACGCCCGCGGGTCATGGACTTCGCCCTGAATCCACTGCCCCTGGCGCTGGTCGGCCGGCGCCGCGCGCTTGCGCAACCGCTGGCCGGGACGGAATACCGTCTCGTGCATCCCCAGCGGCCCGAAGATGCGGCTGTGCGCGAATTGGTCCAACCCCTGCCCGGAAACCCGCTCGACCAGCTTGCCCAGCACCATGTAGCCCACATCCGAATAAATGAATCGCGACCCCGGCGGAGCCACCGGCGCGAGCTCGAATATCCGCTGCCACGCCTGGGCCGGCCCCTGGAGGTAGTCGCTGAGCGGATTATCGGCCACCAGGCCGGCCTGGTGCGTCAGCAACTCCCGCACCGTGATCGATTCCTTGCCTTTGCAGCCGAACTCCGAGAGGTAACGGGCAACGGGGTCCTCCAGCCGGACCTTGCCCTCCTCGACCAGCGCCAGTACCGAGGTGGCGGTGGCCACGGGCTTGGTGAGCGAGGCCAGATCGAACAGCGTATCGGTGGTCATGGGCTCGGGCGCTGGCTCCAGGCGGCGATGGCCGTACGCTTTGCACAGTACCAGCTTGCCCTGCCTGCCGATCGCCACCACGCAGCCCGGCAGTTTGCCCTCCCGCAGGGCCTGGCCGACCGCTGCATCGATCGCCGCCAGGCCCCCCGGCTCGATGCCCACGGCGCTGGGATCGGCCTGCGGAAGGGGCGGCACCTCGGCGGCGCTCCCCGGGCTGGCCCGGCAAGAGGCCAGCATCGCCGCGATGGTGGCGGCCAACAGCACGCATGTCCGAAGGCCACGGTTCCGGGCCGATCGTGGGCGTCGTGTCACAGCCATCCGCTGCCTCCCCAAAATGCCGTACGCGAATCCAATAAGCGACTGGCACCGGCGAGGTCGATCTTCCTCGGGGGCGATCTTGCAGCGGCGCTGGTGCGCCACATCCGGCCAGGCGCCAATCGCCGCCCATCATGGCCGCAACAGGCCAGCGTGGCAAGGCGGGCCTGGGGGTTTTGGCGCCTAGGTCAACCGGGGCTACCGGCTTGCTCGATAGGGCCTCGCTGCCCCGGGGGGAGCTGTGGGAAAGGCATGTTAGGGACCCCGATGCCTTGTCCAGCTTGCCCAGGGGTCCCAGACCGCCCCGTCACACAATCGCGTAACCGGTGTTGCACCAAGACGGCGATTGGTGGATGATATGCGGCCGGTTTGGACCGGTGCTGGGTGCCCCCCAGGCGGAGTGCCCAGGGAAGC
>JBBIQF010000277.1:3094-8282 GCA_037442445.1 Planctomycetaceae bacterium | reverse complement strand
GATCAACCTGCCCTGACCGTGGACGAAGGGGGCGCGCCGGCCTGACGGCCTGCGGCTGAGACGGCCCGCGCCCCGGTCTCCCATCGCCAGATTCACACACCGGAGGAGATTCCGATGCGCTATTGCAATCGGGTGCGTTGTTGGCTCGGCGTTTCGCTGTGCGTGGCGGGGCTTGCGGCGCTGGCCGGCTGCGGTTCCAAAGGGGCAGAGTACACCGTGGCGCCGGTCAAGGGAAAGCTCGTGTGCCGGGGGCAGCCGGTCAAGGGCGGGCACATCACCTTTCGGCCGCTGCAAGCCGCGGGCGGCAAGGCCGGCATCACCGGCAAACCCGCCTCGGCCGAGGTGAAGGAGGACGGCACGTTCGTGCTCTCCACCTACGGCAAGCAAGACGGCGCTGTGGTGGGCAAGCACGAGATCACGTATCTGCCCGTCGCCGCTGGGGCTCAGTCCTACGAAGAAAAGCCCCAGCCTTCGCCCTACGCCGGCCTGGTCCCCAAGCCCAATCAGGTGGAGGTCAAGGAGGGGCAGAACGACTTTACCATCGAGCTGGTGCCGGCAGGGTCTTGAAGGAACATACACGGCCTTGCCGTGCGCCGCAGCGCGGGCGTCTTGCTTGCATGAAGGCGGCCGAGACGGCTGTGCAACACAAGGCAGCCGGGACGGCGGCACCACCAGGCCGTATCAAAAGACGAACTCCAGCGTGGCGATCGCCCCTTGGTACAGCGAACTGCCCGAGGCGAAGATCGCCGGCCGGGGTTCGGCCAGGTCCACGGCCGCCGATTGTTCGGGGGCCAGGGCCAGACCGTGGATCCACAGGAGTTCGTAGCCGCCGCGGACCGTGAAAAACCGGTGCAGCTTCCAGGCCACCAACAGCCCCAACTCGCCGGCGAACGCGGGCCGGTCGCGCCGGCCCTCCTGGGTGGCCTCCAGGCCCGTCCAGAACGTGCTCTGTTTGGCGCGATTGCCGTAGATGCCGGCCTTGGCGAAACCTTCCAACCGCAGCGGCGTGCCGGCGCCCCATAGCGTCGGTTCTGCGCCCACTTGGAAGCCGTAGAGGAAGTTATTGGTCCGCGTGGCCAGGCTAGGGGCGAGCATGTCGGCATCGGTACCGGCCCGAAAGCCCTCGTGGACTTGCAGGGTGCGAAAGCCGAGCACGATGGGCACCGCCTCGATCACTCGGGGCCGGACGCCGACTTCGAAACTGTGGAGGTTCGAGTCGTAATCGACCCACTGGGCCGGGGCCGAAAGGGCAATGCCGAATCCTTCGAACCGCACCCCGTCTTCGTCAGTGGCGGCGGCAGTGGCCCGAAAGCGGTCCACTCCGAAGTACCGCAGATGGAGGTCCAGCGATCCGTTCAAGGCCACGGCAAAGGTGAAATCCAGGCCGGCCTGCGAGCCGAAATCCAAGTCCCGCTCGTCCACGAGTACCGCATCGTCGGAGGCGCGGAGCACTCGGGGCGAAGCCTCTTCGTGCACGCCATCGCGGCCCAGGAACACGGCCCCGATGCGGAAGGTTCCCAAAAGGGCCCGGCCGCCGCCCCAGCGAGCTACGGGATAGAACAATGGTTCGCCGGCCGGCTCGCTTTGCCATAAGGATGGCGCGCTGCCGGACAAGGGGCGGAGTTCCACCAGGCGGTCGGGCGGCGACTGGGCGCAGGCCCAGGGCCCAGGGGCGGGCCAGGCGCCGAGAGCAATCGCCACCACGAGAGCAAGGGGCGTCCCCCTTGGGCCCATGCACAGTGTCCGGTGGTTTGGCCTGGGCCTAGGCACGGCGGGAACTCCGGGGCTGGAGGAGTTTTTGCAGGTACTCGGCCGCCTCGGCCCCGATGCCGGGCGACTGCCTTTCGCGCGGGCCAGCGATGTTCAGAACCCCGCGGGCATAACGTGCCAGCCACCGCCGGGTCCTGGCCAGTGGAGGCGGCGCCGATAAATCCACCACGTGCACCGGCTTGCCGTGGCGGAGGGCAAGCAGCCAGGTCAGTTCGGTTCCGCCGCTGGGCCGGCCACGGCAGAGGATCAACGTGGCGTCGGCCTCTTGGACGTTGCGCTCGGTCCGCACCGCGTAGTCGGGCGAATCGGTTTCTGCAAGCTGGTACTGCGGGGGGATGGTGCCGTCTTCGGCCAGGCGGCCCCGGGGGCACCAGCCGCCATGGGGAATGCCCAGCGCCATGGCCACATCCAGCGCGGCCCGATCCACCCCGGTCTGCCCGCCGGAAATGATCTTGGCCGGCCGGTAGCCGCCTGCCTGCTTTGCCGTCATCATGCCAACTGCTAGCGCTGAACCGTGGGGGTCGTGCCGGGCGGCTGGGGGTTGCGCGAAAGCATGCCCGCCGGCTGGCCTGCGTCCTCGGGCAACCGCAGCTTCATGCCCGGTACCAGGCCATCGACCCGGTTGCCCAGTTGGTCCCAGTTCAAGTCGTAGATCTCGCCCCACCGCGAGGCCTTGCCCAACTCGTTGCGTGCGATGTCGTACAAGGTATCGCCTTCGCGCACGATGTACACCCGGCTAGCCGATGGAGCGGGCCGGGCAATGGCCGGCGACATTGCGCTTGGAACCGGCGCGCTACCGGCCGGGGCCACAAGGGGCGCAGACGCTTGAACCGGACCGGCCGGCCGGGCCTCTGCTCTAGCCATGCCGGGGGCGGGCTGGCCCGGCGAAGCGGTGCCCACAGAAGCCGTCGCCCAGGGCCCACTTGGCTCGGCCACAGGCGCAACCGAAGGGCTTGCACCGCGAAGTGGGTTGGGTGAATTGCCCGGCAATCCTGCGGCCGGTGGGCTTGCAAGGACGCTTGCCGAGCTGCGGGCCGGATCGGCCGACACGCTGGCCGCGATCGCCGCACTCGGCTTGAGGCTGGCCCCAAGCGCTGGGGCCTTGTTGCGGAACGGGTCCACGGGGCCTTCGCCCACCGTGATTTCGTCGCCCGGGGGTTCAGGCGGAAGGGAGTCGGCGGCAAACGGAGACGCCCCGCGGGCGGCCGCAGCCACCGCCGGTGCCGCAGGAGCGGTGCTTGCCGGCTTTGCCGCCTTGGGCATGAAGCTGGGGCCGCCGCGTGCGCCAAACGGATCGGCCGGAGCAGCTCCGGCCGGCTCGCCGAATGCCCGGGCCTGGGCGGCCGATAGCGTGCCCTGGCGCGAAGGCAAGAGAGGCTCTTTGGGCTCGGTGGCGGTCAACTCGCGCGGGGCCTTCGCCGCGGGAGGAGAGGCCGACGTAGCAGGCGACGGGGTTTCCGCAGGCTGGGCGCCGGCCACCTTCTCGGGGGGAGGCGGCGTCTCGTCTTTGTGGCGCACGCGGCTCCACACGACCACCACTAGCACCAGCAAGAGGGCGCCCAAGGCGGCCAGGCCAATCTTGATCTCTCGGGCAAAACCGGGGGACACTCCCCCGGGCTCGTCATCGCCTTCGAAATCGGCCTCTGGATCGGCACCATCCCCGGGGGAGGTCGCCTGCGGATCGTCCGCAGGGGATGCCGCAGAACGAAGGTTCCAATCCTTTTCCTTCTCGTGACTGGCCGCTCGGTTCCGATCGTGCTTCCCCATGGCGACTCCTTGCCTTTGGCGCCGGGCCGAACTTCCGTGGCATGTATCCGTAGCATGTAACCGGAGGCAGCAGGCGGCGGGCAGGGTAACAGCAAACCCGCCGCCAGAGCGATAGTGCGGCGTATCTTAGCCGCCACCCGGCCGTGTGGCTACAGGAAAACTACGGCTTCGGAAAATGGGAAAGCCGCGGAAAATGGAGCGTTTTTGGGGCCGGTCCCCCGACTCGAGCCGCCCCAAGCGGCCAGTTTTTGTTCCAAGCTCAAGAACTCCAGAACGCACAGCCCAAGCCAGCCCCCGCCGATTGGGAATTGGTCATTGGGATTTGAGATTTGAGATTTGAGATTTGGGATTTGAGATTTGCTCGCTCGTCTTTCGACATTCGACATTCGTCATTCGTCATTCATCCCCCCCACCGCCCTGCCGTGGCCCTCGACGAGCGTTACGATCTGGTCCGCCGGCACGTTGTCGAACGCCTCGCGCCGGCCGCCCAGCCAATGGACTTCGATGCGGTCGATGGTCCGCTGTCGGGCCAGGCCGAAGTGCAGCCGGGAGCCGAAGTGGCTTTGATAGCTTCGGCCGCTGTGGACTTCGTCGATATCGGCCCGCCCGCCAGCGATGACCGTCACGCGCGATCCCACGCCGTCGCGGTTGGCGGTGGTCCCGCGGAGTTGCACCCCAACCCAGTGATGCCCGCCCGGCGATTCGTTCCGCAGAACCGCGGGCTGGCGGCGGGAGTTCAGCACCACGACATCCACCCGGCCGTCGTTGTCGAGGTCGTCGAAGGCCACGCCGCGTGCCACCAGAGGTAGGGCAAGGCCGTCGCCGGCCGAGTCCGAAATCTCCACGAACTTTCCGCCCACGTTGCGGAGCAGTACAGGCCGCACCATGTAGCTGGTGGTGTCGTCGCGCAGGGCGATGTTTTCGTCGAAATGGCCGCACCCGATGAACAGGTCCTTCCACCCGTCGTTGTCGAAATCGACCATGCCGCAGCCCCATTTGACGTGGGGAAAGGAGCCTTGGCCGGCGCCGGTGGTGCGGGTTACGTCCTCGAACAGCCCCTCGCCGAGATTGCGGAACAGCACGGGGGGTTCGCGGTGGTAGGCGGTCACGAAGAAGTCGAGCCGGCCATCGCGGTCGAAGTCGGCGCACTCCACGCCCATATTGCCATGGGGAGCCCCCGAGGCCTCGTACGCCGCGCCCGACAAGAGGCCGACCTCCTCGAAGTGGCCCCGGCCGTCGTTGCGGAAGAGGTAATTGGGCATCACGTCGTTGGCCACAAAGATGTCGGTATCGCCATCGCCGTCGTAGTCGGCGGCGATCATGCCCATGCCCGTGCCCGCATAGGCGGCGATGCCTGCCGCGGCGCTTGCGTCGGTAAAGGTGCCGTCGCTGTTGTTGCGGAACAGGACATCGGGCACCCCTGAGTAGTCCAGCGGGCTGGCATAAGCCAATAGCCCCATGATTTGGCGGGCGACATGCGTGCGGAACGTGAAGTTCACGTAGTTGGCCACATACAGGTCTAGGTCGCCATCGCCGTCCATGTCGAGAAACGCGGTGCCGGCGCCCACTTTGGAGCCATCGGCGACGCCCGCCTGGTCGGTGACGTCCGAAAACGTGCCGTCGCCGTTGTTCCGGTAGAGTTTCTTGGGGC
>JBBIQF010000277.1:0-3080 GCA_037442445.1 Planctomycetaceae bacterium | reverse complement strand
AGATGTAGAGGTCGGGCCAGCCATCGTTATCGAAGTCGGCCACGGCCACGCCCAGCCCGAAACCGGCATCGCCCACCCCGGCCGCCTCGGTCACATCGGCGAAACGCATGGCGCCCAGATTACGGTAAAGGTGGTTCCGCGGGGGCTCCGGCGGCGGGGGGGTGCCGGGCAACGGCCGGCCGTTGAGAAAGTAGATGTCCACCAGCCCATCGCCATCGTAATCGAAGGTAGCGATTCCCGATGCGATGTACTCGACGATATAGCGTTTGCCGTTGGACCCATCGGTGTGCAGGAAAGCGATGCCGGTCCGGCGGCTCAGGTCGCGCAGCACCATCGGGCTTTCGGCCCTTGCCGCGTGCCAGAGCCCCAGCGCCAGCACCGCCGCAACCAGGCTACTTCTTCGCGCGAAGCTGCTCATAATACTCTCGATATTCGAGGTTGCCGGGATCCAGGGCCAGGGCTTTTTCCAAAGCGGCCAGAGCCTCGGGCAACTTTCCGGCGGCCTGGCTGGCCCGGGCCACCAGCCAATAGTGCGGCGCCGAAGGCTCCAGCTCCGCGGCGCGGCGAGCCAGAGCCAGGGCCTCGGGCGCCTGGCCCCCGCGCTGCAAATGCAATTCGGCCAAGAGGGCATGAGGCTCGGCCAGGCGGGGGAAGTCGCGGCACAACCGCTGCAAAGCGGCCTCGGCCTTTTCGGGCTGTTTCTGCTGGAGGTGCAGGCGGGCGATCTCCAGGCCGTAGCTGGGATTGGCCGGTTCCAGGCCCCACAGTTCTTCCAATAGCCCGATGGTTTCGGCCAGCTTGCCGGCCTGCCGGTACCGCCAGGCCAGCGCCTGGCGGCAGTCGACGGCGGTCGGATCCAGGGCCGCGGCTCGGCGCCATAGCGCCTCGGCCTCGGCGGGCTTGCCGTGGGCATGGTACACTTGGGCGGCGGCGGTGTAGATGCGGCCGATATCCTGGCGCACCGCCCGCAGGTCGTCGTACTCGCGGAGGTCTTTTTGCCGCCGGGCCTGCTCCTGGGCACGCAGCCGGCGGAACTCCTCCATGCACTTGCGGGCCTCGTCGGCCTGGCCCAGGCGGACCAGGGCCTTGGCCAACCCCAGCCGGATGCCCGCGTGGGCCGGGTCCAGCCGGGCGGCTTGCTGGTAGCTATCTCTGGCCTGGGCGTATTTGCCCAAGTGCGAATAGGCGCTACCCAACAGATCGAACGCCCGGGCCGACCGAGGACTCACCCGCACCAGCTCTTCCAGGACGGCAATCGCCTGTTCGACTTCGCCAGCGTTGATCAGGGCCTCGGCATAGTCTTCGCGGAAGGCCAGGGCCTGGGGCGCACACTGGACCGCCTGGCCGAACCATCGGGCCGCCTCGCGGAACTCGCCGCGCCGCGAAGCCGCCATCCCAGCCCGGCAAAGGCATAGGCGTACCGCGGGTTGAGCTGGAGGCACTGTTTCCACACCGCGATGGCGGCCGCGGTGTTGCCGCGGAAGAAGTGCAGCCGGGCCAGCACTTCCAGGGCATCGGGGTTGGCCGGGAAGGTTTGCACCAAAGCCTCGGCCATCTGCTGGGCCTCGGCCAGGGTGGCCTCGGCCGAGTCCGGCAAAGGCCCGTGTGCAGCCCCCGGCCCGCCTGCGACCAGCAAGACCAGCGCCAATTCCAGCACGATCATGGCGCACTCGGCAAGCGTCTTTTCGGCACCCCGGCGGGCTTCCCCGCCCGGCAGCCATACAGTGGCGGCCCAACCCCCACTGCGCCCGCCGATTGCCGTAGGGCGGGTGCCTGCACTTGATCACCAGGTTTGTTATCAAGCGTGCGTGCGGAGCACGCACCCTACGGCATAGAGCGGGCTCGCCGCCGGGCAAGGGCTGTCCGGGGCAACAGCCGCGAGTTTTATAGAGGCAAGGCGTCATCAATTGGTCGCCACCGGCTCGCTACCGGCGATGCTGCCCATGGCTCCCCAGACGCCGTAGGGGCTGGGCTTGGTGCCCGACATGGTGGGCTCCGGGGCGGCCAGGTTGCCCACGTTGATCGTCTCGCTGATGAACCGCACCGACCCGTCGCACATGGCCCCCAACACGCCACCTGGGTGGTAACTCTGCGGCGGGAAGACCCCCCAGCTCCATTCGCCTTTGGAAACCGTAGCGCACGGGCTATTGGGCGGCAACACCGTGTTGAAGCCGGTGCACATCGGGTAGCCCGAGGCCCAACTCTCGCCCATGCGCCAATGGCTGTCGGCCGGCGTGCAGTTGATCAGGGTGTTGTTGGGGCCCTTGAAGGCCATGGCGATCACCGGGCTGGAATCCAACCCGCTGACGTTCATGCAGTAGCTACCCATCAGGTCCGTGCGACTGCCCGTGTACACGGCCCGCTCGCTGATGGCGATCGTGTTGCTGGTGCCATCCTTGATGTCGGAGATGCTCGTGCATGTTTGCCGGCCGGGGACCTGATTTCCAGACCCCTGAAACACGCCCCGAGGCAGCCAGGTCCAACCCCACGAGGCCGCGGCCTGGCTGGCCCCAACCAAGTTGTTGATCTTGTCGCCGTAGCTGAAGACGTAGCTCACGTTGGCAATGGGAGCGTTATAGGCTCTCGTGGCAAATGCCTTACCGTCGGAAGGACACAGGACCGCAGTGATCTTCACCTGGTAGGGCGGATACGACGCCCAATTCACCCACGGCCCGCCCGGCGGATAGTTGATGCCGCCGGCCGAGATGGGGCTCCAGATTTGCTTCCACAGCGGATCCTGCTCGATGAACGACAGCATGTGATAGATGGGGCCTGCGGCACCGCAGGTGCCCGTGTTAGAGTTCCACGCACACCCGGGGGGGTTGGTCCCCATTTGGCCCGGCGGGAAGAACTTGTACACGTCGTGGTAGTTCTGCATCGCCAGGGCAAGCTGCTTGAGGTTGTTGGAGCACTGGCTGCGGCGTGCTGCTTCGCGGGCGGCCTGCACGGCCGGCAGCAGCAGGGCGATCAGCACCCCGATGATGGCGATGACCACCAACAGCTCCACCAGCGTAAAACCGGATCCAGAACGTCGTCGGAACATCGATTGAACCATGGCACATTCCTCCCCCTAAAGTAGG
>JBBIQF010000276.1:322-8436 GCA_037442445.1 Planctomycetaceae bacterium | reverse complement strand
GCAGACAGAGATCGATTTCCTCCCTTGCCTCAGCCGCAGTGAGCGAGGTCGCTGGGTCCCCTCCGACCACGATGTAGTGTGTGCCAGGAGGGGCGAGCTCCGGGCAGACACTGGTCAGCTGAAATATGCCGACAGTCCTGCGGGTGCAAACGGTCAAGAGGTGATCGACCTCAAGGAGGGGGGCATCGGACTTGATGTGAATGCTTATGGCCCTGGCCGGGGTGAGGCTCCTCAGCTCCTCCACATAGCCCTTCCCCAGGTTCTCTCTCCCCGCCAGCTCCACCGTCCGCTTCGGGCCACAGTTGCTCATGACCACCTTGGCCGCGACCTGCTCCTCTGTGCCTTCCCTGTTGACGATGGCCCCTTTCACCACCCCGCCCTCGGACCTTATCCCGTTGACCGGCGACCTGGTCCAGACCTCCCCCCCATGGCCCTCGATGACCTTGGCCAGGGCCTTGGACATGTGCCCGGCCGCCACGAGCACCGCCAGTGGCAGTGCCAGGCGCTGGAGGGCCTCGGCAATTCGGCCGGCCGCCCCCACGGCGATCGAGACGCCGGCCAACGCGAACCACATAGCGGCGGGGACCACGCCCAGGGTCCACAGGCCTTCCAGCCAGCCTGCCCAGGCTTTCAGCCCGGCCGCCTCGGCCACGCGCTGCGGCACCCATTTGAAGACCGTCTGGGCCGCAGGCCATTCGCTGCACAGTTCGCTTACCACAAAGCCCGAGACCAGCATTAGGAACAGGGTGACCGGCCAGGTGGCCAGCGGCTGGCGGGCGTCGGCACGGGCAAACGGCCGGCGGAGATAGAGGCCCATGGCGCCGGCGGGCATGGCCTTGACACAGGTGCAGCAAAGCAGGCAGTCGTTGCTGCGATCCAGGCGGGCGGGATTCAAGAGGCTGGGGCACGGCGACCGGGCAGCTTGGTCCGAACCGGCAACCGAGGCCTCCGTTGCCGGGCACGCCTGGGGCGCAGTCTCTCCGGTGGCCCGGACGGCCAGCATCCCGCCGCGGCCATACACGCGCAGCAACAGCCCCACGGGGCAAAAGCCGCGGCAAAATGCGCGGTCGCGCCACACCATCCCCACGAACAGAGCCAACCCCAACATACCGAACATGAATACCGACGTGTAGGCCGGTACCCGGTGAATCTGAATGCCGGGGACCAGCAATTGGATCACGGCAAACAGTGCAAGCATCACCCAGCCTTGGCGGAGCCAGGGGGCAAGCACCCGGCCTCTTAGGCCGGCTTGCCGGGCGGGCGCTTCGGCCTGGCCTGCCACCAGTTCCAGCGGGCAAATGGTGCACCACACCCGGCCCAACAGGACGGTGGCCCAGATCATCGCCGGCCACCACAAGCCCCAGATGAGCAGGTTGACCAGATTGGTCTGCGCATAGAGCTTGGGTGGTACGCCCTCGGGGGCGAATCTTCCCCATCCGTACCAGGCCAGGCCCACATAGACGACAAGCACCAAGGCTTGAAGTGCGTAAGGAAAGCCAGGCGAGCGGACCAGCCGGCGTATCAGCCCGACACGGAGCAAATCCACTCCGGGCGGGGCGCCGGCTGCGGAATCGCTGGCCCTACCGGGCGACTCTTGCGTACCGGCGTGTTGTGCCGTGTTGCTGGATTGGTACGTGACCATGGGATCGCTATCGGAGGAAAAACGCCGACCATCAAGCGCGGGCCGTTCCGGGCCCCGCGGGGCCAAGGTTGGAACCCTTGAAGGTAATCGCTAGCCGCGCCGGCCGTCAACAGCCCAGGACAGCTTTTTCCAAGGCGCCCGGCGGGGCGAGGACGCAGGCCGGGCGTCAGAGGCGCAGGCCGGGCCTCAGGGGCGCAGGCAGAGCTTCAGGGGCGGCAGGCCGGGGCCCTTTACGCGGGTGAGGCCATACCTTAGGATGAAGGCAGTCGATCGTCGGGGTCGGCCTCCGAGGAGGGGCCCCCGCAATGGGGAGCTGCGAACCTGGTCAGGGGCGAAAGCCAGCAGCCATAAGTAGTCATCCTCATGTGCGTCGGGTCCCTCCTCGGAAGCCGCCCGCGGAGATTTGCGACTCGGTCTCGTGCACGCCCATGGCGCAGGCCAGGCATGGCTGAATCTTCGTTTTCTTTTCAGCCCTCGGCCGACGCGGTACCCCGCCCCGGTCCCTACGTGGTGATGGCCCGGCGGTACCGCCCGCAGCAGTTCGACGAGCTGATCGGGCAAGAGCATGTCGCGCGGGCGTTGGCCAATGCGATCAGTACGGGCCGGGTGGGCCATGCGTACCTGTTCACCGGGGCCCGCGGGGTGGGGAAGACCTCGGCGGCACGGATTCTGGCCAAGGCCCTCAACTGCGTGGAAGGCCCGACGCCCCGGCCGTGCAACCGATGCGACATCTGCCAAAGCATCAGCGCGGGTGAGGATGTCGATGTGCTGGAGATCGACGGGGCCAGCAACCGCGGTATCGACGAGATCCGGCAACTGCGGCAGAACGTGAACATCCGGCCCAGCCGGGAGCGGTTCAAAATCTACATCATCGACGAAGTCCACATGCTGACGCGGGAGGCGTTCAACGCCCTGCTAAAGACGCTGGAGGAGCCTCCGGAGCACGTGAAGTTCATTTTCTGCACGACCGAGCCGGCCAAGATTCCCATTACCATCCTTTCGCGGTGCCAGCGATTCGATTTTGCGGGCATTCGGGCCGAGGCCATCGCCAGGCGGCTGCAACAGATCGTGGCGGCCGAAGGGGTGGAGGCCGAGCCGGAGGCGCTGGAGCTACTGGCCCGGCGGGCGGCCGGCTCGATGCGGGACAGCCAGTCGCTGTTGGACCAGTTGCTGGCGTTTTCTCCGGCGCGGATCACCACGGCCGATGTGCACAGCATGTTGGGCACGGCCGGCGAGGAACGCCTGCACGCCCTGGTGCAGCACGTGGTGGAGAAAAATGCGGCGGCGGCGCTGGCCGAGTTCGACGCGGCCCTGGCCGAGGGCGTCGAGGTCTCGCAATTGGTCGAACAACTGTTGGCCTATTTCCGCGATGCGATGGTGCTGGCCGCAGGGTGCCCGGCCGATATGCTGCTTTTCGCACCGTCGCGCCAGGCGGCCGAGGTGGCGGCGGTGGGCCGGCGCCTGGGCCTGGATACGCTTCTGGCGGCCATGCAGATCCTCGACCACACCCTGGCGCGGATGCAGTACAGCACGCAGGGGCGGGTACTGGCCGAGATGGCGCTGGTCCGGCTGTGCGAACTGGAGGATCTGGCCGAGTTGTCCTCGCTGGTAGCCCAGCTTTCGAGCGGTGTGCCGCCGCAGCCGGCCGGTGGGTCGCCGGAGGAGTTGGGGGCGAAACCTCCCGGCGCGGCACCGCCTGCCACGGGTGAAAAGCCTGCCGGCCTGGCCGAGGCCTTTGCCGCAGCATCGGGTTCCCCAACCCTCCCTGCGGTACCTGCGCCTGGGGGGCGCCAGGGTGGGGGCGATCCCTCTAAAGGTGGAGATTCTGGCGGACGGCCGCCATCGCGGCGACGGGGGCCCAGCCCCGGGCCGGAGGCTAAGGAAGGTTCGAGCACCGCCTCGGCCGTCGCTGCCCCGGCCATTGTGCTCTCGAACGATAACGCCACAGAACTCTGGTCCCGCGTGATTGGTGCGGTGCGGGGGTTTGCGGCAGATAGCGCCCGGCAGTTCGCACGGGTTACGGCGCCGGCCCCGGATCGGCTGGTCGTGAGCTTCCGGCCCGCGTATACTGTGGCAAAGGAGTTCTGCGAGCAGCCCGAGCAGAAGGCGAGGTTCGAGCAAGTGCTGGCCGAGCTGACGGGCCAGCCGGTGCGGCTGGAGTTTGCCATCCTCAACGACGAGGAGTCCGGGTCCCAGGGGGCCGGGCGCCCCACGCTTGCCCCGCATCAGCGCCTTCTTCAGGCCGCGCAGCATCCCATGGTCCGGCGAGCCGCCGAGCTGCTTGGCGCTCGGCCGGTGCGGGTGGACGATCCGCCGGCAAAGAAATAGGCCGTGGCGCCCGGGCGGGTCGGGTGGTAGCGCGGGCATGTTGTCCACATGGGGGGCCCCGCTGCTCGGAGCGGCTTGGTTCGGTTCGTTTTCGTGCCATTGAGGTTTCCGGTGTTTCGCGATCTGCCTGGTATCGGGGGCCTTTTCCAGCATGCCCAGGATTTCGCCCAGCGACTGCAGGGCATGACCGAGGAACTGCGGGCGGAACGGGTGCGGGGTTCGGCCGGCGGCGGCATGGTCGAAATCGAGTTCAACGGCCTTGCCCAGGCCGTGGACTGCCATGTCGATCCCACGCTGCTTCGTGCCGAAAACCGGGAAATGCTCGAAGACCTGGTCACCGCTGCCGTAAACCAGGGGATAGCCCACGTCAAACAACTTCATGGCGAGCGGCTGCGGCGGGCGACCCGCGGCCTGCCGCTACCGGGCCTCGACCAGCTCATGGCCAAGTTCATCGCGCCTGGAGGAGACGGGGGTGGCACGCCCCCAGACAAGGAGTCTTCGTAGAGTCTTCTCAGAACGGGTGTCTCCGATGGCCGGACTCGGTGCCTGTCGGGGGTCGGAAATGCGATGGGCCGGGCGGAGGCGGGGCCTATGAGCGGTGCCTACGAGCCGGGTCCGCAAGGTCCCGGTGCTGGCCCTGGCGAGCCGCCAGCCGCCACCAACCTACGAGCCGGGCCCGTGAGGGCCCAGTGCAGCCACCCGTTTACCGGCGCCCGGAAGCGATAAAGGACCCGCAACTGGAGCGCCGTATCCGGCTGCGTTAAGGCGCGCCCAGTTTCCCGGCGTCCGGAGGCGATAAAGGACCCGCAAACGGCCCTCTGCTGCCCGAGCCGGTATCTTGCCACCTCGCTGGTGCCTCGGCGGGCATGTCTGAGCGCTAATCTTTGGGGCTGGGTGGTTCCCTCGCAGGGGGTGCGAGTCCGGGTTTTCGGGCATCTCCAGGGGGGCGGCTCCACACCGGCCACGGGGAAAACGTAGAATGGAGTGAGTGGCCAGCTTGTCCGGGAGACCTTGCGGTGGCGGAGCTGACGGAATCGGTAACGCGGTTGGTCCAGGAGTTCGCCAAGCTGCCGGGGATTGGCAAGAAATCGGCGGAACGCTTGGCGTATCATGTACTTCGGGTTACCAAGGCCGAGGCCCTGGCACTGGCCGATGCCATTCGGGCGGTCAAGGAGAACGTGCGGTACTGCGCCACGTGCTACAACCTGGCCGAGGGCGAGCAATGCGAGATTTGCCGGGACCCTCGCCGGCAGCAGGACGTGCTGTGCGTGGTGGAGCAGCCGCGGGACCTGATAGCCATCGAGCAGACGGGGCTGTACCGGGGATTGTACCACGTGTTGCTGGGCAGGATTGCCCCGCTTGAGGGGGTTGGGCCCGATCAACTGACGATCGATGCTTTGGTGGAACGGGTACGCAAGGGATCGTTCAAGGAGTTGATCATGGCCACCAACCCCACCGTGGAGGGCGACGGGACGGCGTTGCATATTTCGAACTTGTTGGCTGACGTTCCCATCCGTATTACCCGATTGGCGCGGGGGCTAACCCCGGGCAGTGCGTTGGAGTTCGCCAATAAGGAAATCCTGGCGGACGCTCTTTCCGGGCGTCAGGAATTGTGATAAGAGTGCAGCCATGCGACTGTCCTTCGGATTGGAACAACGGCAGGTTCAGAAGCAGATCCTGGCTCCGCGGATGATCCAGTCGATGGAGATTCTCCAGCTTCCCATCATGGCGCTGGAGGAGCGGATCCACCAGGAACTCCAGGAGAACCCGGTGCTGGAAATCCGCGAGGAGGACCCCGACCTTCCTGCCGAGGAGATCGAACTGCCCCCGCCCGACGCCCCCACTGACGAGGAGCGGGAATTGGTGATCGACGACTCGGCGGGCAACGAGCGGGACTTCGAGCGGTTGCTCAACATGGACGAGGAGTACCCGGACCATTTCGAGGAGCACTCCCGCCCTTCGCGCAACCGCTTGGAGGAGGAGGGCGAGCGGCTGCACGACCAGATGGCCAATATCCGGGCCCGCGATCGCTCGCTCCAAGACTATCTGCACGATCAACTGAGCTGGTTCGATCTGGCGCCGCCGGTCCGGGCGATGGCGGACCGCATCATTTACAACCTCGACTCCAACGGGTATCTCCAAAGCAGCCTGGAGGACTTGATCGGGCCCACGGGTACGGAAGAGGACCTAGCCCTGGCCCGCGAAGCGCTGGGGTGGGTCCAGCGACTGGACCCTCCGGGCGTCGGTGCCCGCGACCTCCGCGAGTGCCTGTTGCTTCAGCTCCGCGAGGGGATGCCCTACTACGAAGAGCTGAAGGTGCTGATCAGCAATCACTTGGAAGACATCGAGCACAATCGGCTGCCGGCCGTCGCCCGCAAGACCGGCTATTCCATCCCCCGCATCCAGGAAGCGATCAAGCAACTGCGGACCCTCAATCCCAAGCCGGGGGCCATGTTCCACGACGAGCCGGTGCCCCCGGTCATTCCGGATGTGTTTGTCGAGCAGGCGGAGGATGGCCGGTACGTGGTCCGCCTGGAAGACGGGCGCATGCCCACCCTGTTTATCAGCCCGACGTATCGCAAGCTGCTCCAAAGCAGCGAGGCCCCGCCCGAGGCTCGGGAGTTCATCAAGCAGAAGCTCAACTCGGCGCAGTGGCTGATCGAGGCCATCCAGCAGCGCCGCAATACGCTGACCCGCGTGGCGCAGGCTATTGTGGACCACCAAAGAGAGTTTCTCCACAAGGGCCCGGAGTTCATCCGCCCCCTCAAGATGCAGCAGATCGCGGACAAAGTGGGGGTACACGTGACCACGGTCAGCCGGGCCGTGGACGACAAGTGGATCCAAACGCCCCGGGGCATCTTCCCGCTGCGGCGGTTCTTCGTGGCCGGCAAGGCCCAAGAGGAAAGCGGCGAGATGGCCTGGGACACCGTGCGCTTGAAACTCAAGGAACTGATCGACAAGGAGGACAAGCAGCGCCCGTTGCGTGACGACGAACTGGTCGAAGAACTCCGCAAACAGGGGATCGAAGTCGCCCGGCGGACGGTCACCAAGTACCGCCAGGCCATGGGCATTCCCAGTTCCCGCGAGCGGCGGGACTGGAGCGCGGCCAAGCCCTAGGCCCCGCGGAGGCGCGCCGGCGGTGGGCAAGGCCGCGGCCCTTGGCTCCGCCTGGGTTATGGGAGAGGTTGGCGCGGCGGGGCTGTGCGTGCAGCCGCGGGCCTCGGTGCCGCAGGATGGCATTTCAGGCAGCGGGCGAGCATCGTCAATCGCGTTTTTCCACGGAGGGAGGCCGTGCCCCGGAGCCGGTTGGTCGATTACGCGGTCTATCTTCTGGTGCGGGTTTTCATCTGCGCGGTGCAGGCGATGTCGCTGGAGATGGGCACTCGCCTGGCCCGGGGGCTGGCGTGGCTGGCGGCCGACGTGTTTCGCATCCGCGGCCGGGTGGTGGACGAGAACCTGGCCCATGCCTTTCCCCAGTGTTCGCCGGACGAGCGCCGCAGTTTAGCCCGGCGGATGTGGGAGCATCTGTTTGTCCTGGTGCTAGAGGTCGCCCACGCCCCCCGCAAGATCCACGAGACCAACTGGCGCCACTACGTGCGGCTGAGCGGCACCGACCCGTTGGTCCGCGCCCTGCTCGACGACCGGCCGCTGGTCTTGGTCACCGGGCATTTCGGCAACTTCGAGATCGGAGGGTTCATGCTGGGCATCCTCGGTTTTCCCACCTATGCGGTGGCCCGAAACCTCGATAATCCTTACCTGGACCGCTTCGTGAGCCGATTTCGCCGGGCGACCGGGCAGTATCTGATTCCCAAGATTGGCGGCTACGAGCAGATACTGGCCGTATTGGCCCGCGGGGGAACCGTCTCCTTCCTGGCCGACCAGTACGCCGGCCCCAAGGGGTGCTGGGTGGAGTTCTTTGGGCGCAAGGCGTCGGCCCACAAGGGGATTGCGCTATTGGCCCTGGAACACGATGCGCCGGTGGCCGTGTGCTGCGCCCGCCGCTTGGACCGGCCGCTGCATTTCGAGCTGCATCTGCAGGCCATGGTGGACCCCCGCCACACGGACGCCGACGTGGGAACCATCCCGCTGATGACGCAATGGTACACCCGGCATCTGGAAGCCATGATCCGCCAGGCCCCCGAGC
>JBBIQF010000276.1:0-312 GCA_037442445.1 Planctomycetaceae bacterium | reverse complement strand
TGGTGGCTCCATCGGCGGTGGAAAGACCCCCGGCCGGCGCGGCCGAGCATGGCGGCCAAAGCCGCGTGAAACGCTGTAGCCGGGGCGTTCGCCAAGGGAGCGCCGAAGGCCGCATCAGCGGAGCGCCGAAGGCAAAGGGCGGATAACCGTGGGCGGCGGCACCGGGCCTTTTCGAGCCTGCCTTGTGCGGGGGCACGTCAGACGCCACAGGTACCCCGCCACCGGGCCCTTACGGGCCCGGCTTGTGCTCTTCTCGAGCGAGCCGGTCTTCAACGATTTGCACCGGGCCCTTACGGGCCCGGCTCGTGCTGC
>JBBIQF010000275.1:0-8438 GCA_037442445.1 Planctomycetaceae bacterium | reverse complement strand
GGCGGCGCGGCCGGCGCCTGGCCCCACCCCACCCCGCGGGGGGGGAGAACTCTCGATCGCCCGGGACGGCGGCAACGACGCCATCGCCTTGGCCAATGTCCGGGTGGCCGGCGACGTGTTTGTCAAGCTCGGCGACGGGGCCGACACGTTTCGCAGTTGGTCGGCCCGGGTGGATGCCTACTTCCGCATCGACGGGGATGCGGGTAACGACACCCTACGGCTAGCCGACGTGCTGGCCGAAAACCTCACCGCCCGGCTCGGAAGCGGCAACGATAGCTTCCATGCCGATCGGGTGCTGGTGAGCCGCAAGCTGACGCTCTTGGCGATGCGGGGCGCCGATACCGCCCGGCTCTATGGGTGCGCCGCGGCCGAAGCGGAAGTCAACGGCGGCGCCGACTACGATGTCCTTTACTTGGGAGCCAACCGCTTCGGCCGGCTGAACCTTTACGGCTGGGAGCGGATCGTCTAGGAGGTGCCGGCCCCGACTTCGAGGGCCTCGGCCTGAAGGTCGGCCGGCCCTCTTCCGGCCGCGTAAGCGCGGGCCGGGCGCTTGTGATCGCGGTTTTTTGGCCGGCGGCGGTCCGGCTGGAACGATTGTGCCGGCCGAAGCGCCTGCGCACGGCCTGCCGGGGGAAGCGATCGTGCCGGCCGGGCCGTGGCGGCTGAAAGGGCTTTGGCAGGCCGGACTTTCCGGCGGCGCCCGGCCCGAGCGGTTTTCCTCAGCGCGGCAAGAACTCCCGGCCGATCGGTCCCATGGCAACTACGGATATTGCGGGACCGTCGCGCATGGAGGACAAACCGGTGCCAGGGCCAAGGCGATGGACCTCGATGGCGGCCGTGGGGCTGGTGGGGCTGGTGGCCGCGGGGGGCCTACAAGGACGCGTTTTGCCGACCGCCTGGCGGGAGGCCAAGGCCCTGTCGGGCCCTGCGGTGGAGAAGCACGCCGCGGGGGGCCTGCCGTTCGGTGACGGTGCCGGCCCCCACGAAGCAGAGCCTGGTAGCGTTTTGCCCGGGCCGCAAGGCCCCAGATGCGGTGCGCCGGGCCAAGCGCGGCGGGTCAAGGAGGTTTCGCTCGCGGTTTGGCCGGGCGGGGCTATCGACCGCGGCGGGGGGCGATTGGCCGATGAGCCGCGGCTGTTGCCCGCGCCGCTTGTGGAATTGCCTGGCCGGGCAAGCGGGCTTGCGGTGGAGTATCGCGAGGAGTGGGCTGAGGGCCCTGCGGCTGTGGGCCAGCAGTCCGAGCCGCGCCCGCTGCCGCTGGCTGCGGCCGAGGCGCAGCCGGCAAGTGCCGCGCCGCGGAGCGAAGCGCTGGAGATGGCGGCCCGGGATGCCGACGAGCACACGCGGCGGGCCTTCGAGCTGGCTGGCCGGCGGGCGTATTATGCGGCCCGGGCCGAGTTCATCCTGGCCCTGCGGATCATCGCCCAGGCCCTGGACCACAGCCAGGGGACCACGGCCCACAGCCGGGCCCTTGCGGCGGGCATAACCGCCCTGGGCGAGGCGGGCGAGTTCGTGCCCGGCCCGGGCCGGGTGGAAGCCGATGTGGACGTGGCCGGCCTGGCTCAAAGGCACTCCACCCCGGTCCTTCGGGGCGCCGCGGCCGAGCGCCGCACGCCCCTGGCCGCCATCCAGGCGTATTTGACGTTCGCGCAACAGCAACTTGCGGCCGCGGCCGGCCAAGAGGTGGCCGGCGCGATGGCCCTCTACGGGCTCGGCAAGCTCCATGCCGCATTGGAGACGGGCCCGCCTGGGGCCGAGCGGCTTGCCCGGCCCAAGGCCGTGGCGTTCTACCAGGCGGCCTTGCTGGCCAACCAGGGCCACTACATGGCCTCGAACGACTTGGGGGTGCTATTGGCGCAGTCTTCGCGTTACGAGGAGGCCCGGCTGGCTTTGGAGCATAGCGTGGCCATCCAGGCCAGCGCCGCGGGTTGGCGGAATTTGATGGTGGTGTACGCGGCATTGGGGCGATTGGACCTGGCGGCGCAGGCCGAGCGCCATTGGGCCGCCGCCCTCCAGGCCGAGACCGCACGCCTCGGCCGCAATCCCTTCGGGCCCCAGCCGGCGGTGCAGTGGGTCGATCCGGAGACGTTCCGCCGCCTGGGAAGCGTGCTGCCTCGGCGCTTGCTTCGGCCGGACCGCAGCCCCATCCTGCTATGCCAGGCGCTGGGGCCGGCCGCCCCGTGCCCCATCTGCGGCGTCGATTGCTCGACCTGCTCGTGGTCCCGCCGCGGGGGTTGGGAGCGGATGCGGGCCATCGCTTGGCAGGCGTATGCCCAGGGGGAATACGTCGGCCATGCCCGCACCGCCCACGTGGCCGAGTACCGCCTGCGGGTCGACGACCAACTGGATCTCATCTATCGCCTGACGCGCGAGGAGACCGCCCAGCCTTACCGCCTCAACGTGGGCGACGAGGTGCGGGTCGAGTCGTTCACCGACCCGGCGCTCAACCGCGACCTGATCATCCAGCCCGACGGGACGATCACCCTGCGGCTGTTGGGCCAGGTCCACGCCACCGGCCGCACCGTCGCCCAGTTGCGCGACGAGCTGGAGCAGCGCTATCTGAAGTACTACAAGGTGCCGGCGATCACGGTAACGCCGCTTAAGGTCAATACCAAGCTGGAGGACCTGCGGGCCACGGTCGACCGGCGCCAGGGGCTGGGCGGCCAGACGCAATTGGTCCGGGTAACGCCCGAGGGGACGATTTCGCTGCCGGCCATCGGTTCGGTCCCGGCCCAGGGCCTCACGCTGGGCGAACTCCAGTACGAACTCAACGAGCGCTACCGGCAGCACGTCGAGGGGATCGAGGTCATCCCGGTGCTGGCCCAGCGGGCCCCGCGCTACGTGTATGTGTTGGGCGAGGTCCGCAATCCCGGGCGGTTCGAGATGACCGGCCCCACCACGGCCATCCAGGCCCTGAGCATGGCCGGCGGCTGGAACGTGGGGGCCTACCTCCGCCACGTGGTGGTCTTCCGCCGCGGCGACGACTGGCGGCTTTTGGCGACCCGGCTGGACCTGCACGGCGCGCTGTACGGCAAGCAGCCGTGCCCGGCCGGCGAAATCTGGCTCTCGGACTCCGACGTCGTCATCGTGCCCAAGCACCCGGTGCTGGCTACGGACGAGTTCATCGAGCTGGTCTTCACCCGGGGGATTTACGGGGTGTTCCCCGCGACGTTTGCTATTAATTTCGCCAAGCTCAGCACGCTGTAGCGCTGGCCGACGCGGCAGCCCCGCGGCGGTCAGATCCGCTCCAGGGGCAACTCGTGCTGGGCCAGGAAGGCCTCGGCCTCGTCGCGGGTAAACACGCTTTCGGTGGCGCTGATGGACCGCACGCAGCTTGCGCCTAACGCGCTTCCCCAGCGGAGGCAGCCGGCCGGGTCCTCGCCCCGAAGCATGCCGGCGATGAATCCCGCGTCGAAGGCATCGCCGGAACCCGTCCCGCCGACAAACTCCACGGGGTAAACCCCCGCGCGCAGGCGGAGGCCGTCGGTCACCAGCAAGCTCCCCCGCCGGCCCTGGGTGATGACCACGGTGCGGGCGCCGGCCTGGCGGAACCGCTCGGCCTGGGCCAAGGGATCGGCAAGCCCGGTAATGGCCGCGGCCTCGTCGTCGTTGGGCAGGAAGACATCGGTCTCGGGCAGCACCCGCTGGAGCGTCGGCCAGTAATCGCCCGGGCCGAAAAGCACCACATCCAACACCGTGCGTCCCCCGGCGCGGCGGGCCGTGCGCAACAGGTCCACGAAGTCGTCGCCCTCTAGCCCCGGCATCATGAGATAGCCCCCCACGTACAACACGCGGGCCTGGGGGACCCGCGCTGCGGGGATGTGCTCCACACGGAGCCGGGTGTTGGCCCCCGGCGTGCTGATAAAGCGGCGGTCCTCGCCCTGGACGTTGATGACCATGGTGCTGGCGGTGCCCACCCCGGCTAGGCGGTGCACGCCGCTGGTGTCCACGCAGCCGGCCTGGAGCGTGCGGGCGATGAACTCGCCGAAAGCATCGTCGCCCACGCACCCCGACACGCCGACTTTGACCCCTACCTTGGCCAGGTCCAGCCCGGTGTTCGCCGCGCAGCCGCCCAGTGCCAAGGTGATATGGTCGGTGGGCACCAGTTCGCCCGCCGCGGGCAACCGGGGGATAGGGGCGCAGATGTAGTCGGCAAAGAGGATCCCGGCACAGAGGCAGTCGATCGACACGGTAGCAAGTCCTAGGCGTCGTGCGCAAAGGCGATAACCCAGCCCCGGCCGCCAGGCCCACCCGGCGCCCCAAGTCCCAGTGCCCCGGCAACCTGCCAAAGATGCAATCGCTACTGTCTATCGACCTCAAGGGGGTGCGTCAAGTAGCCGGCCAGACGGACGGCAAGCGCCGCCATGGCGACCCCGATGGCCACGATCGAGGGGCCTTCGGCCAAGGTCCACAGCCAGGGCATCCCCGCCCATATGTCCAGGCAAAGCATCCCCGCCCCGGCAAGCATGGTGAGCCAGCCCAGCACCCTTACCACGGCCAGATGCTCCCGCACCTGAAACGACAGGTACAGCACCAGCGCCCCATGAAACGCATACATCAGCGACAGCGAGCGGGCCAGATACTGCGTGAGCACCGCATGGGGGAACGCCCCCAGGCCCGCGGCAGCATGGATGGCTTCCATCCACGGGGTGGGAAAGAACACGGCGGCCAGGGCCACAAGTTCCAGTAGCCCTACCACTCGCAGGACAGCCACAAGCGCCTTTTCGGCCAAAGGGCGGCCGGCTGCATCCTTCTTAGAGAGCATGGCAGTGGGGGTGGACTGCGTTATGCTGGAGGCTGGGGTGCTGGGCGGCCCATAGAAAACGTGATAGCCTACCCGGGTGCAATCCGGCAAGCGACGCCGCCGCGTGCGGCAGGCCTTGGTGGGAATCGCCGGGTACGGAAAACCGGCCGCCGGGAGGGCCGCGGCCGGGCTTGTGCAACCCTTGCGTTGGGCACGACCTTTGGGCCAACGGGGACCATCGCGATGCCAGCCACCCAAGCGTCATCGTCATGCCACCGCCGGCAGTTTTTGGCCCGCTTTGGGGCCGGTTTGCTCTTGCCTGCGTTTGTGGCAACGCGGGCTTCGGGCAGCATCCCGCGCCGCCCGCCCAGCCAGCGCGTGGTGGCGGCCCTGGTGGGTTGCGGCTCGCGGGGCCTGGACCTGCTTGCCATCCACAACGACCCGGGCTGCACCATCGCCGCCGTATGCGATGTGGACCAGCGCCGCGTGGCGGCAGCCGTGAAGCGCGTGGGGCAATGCGCGGCCTATGGGGATTTCCGCCGCGTGCTGGACCGCAAAGACATCGACGCCATCCTCATCGCCACGCCCGATCACTGGCACGCGCCCATCACCGTGCTGGCCTGCCAGGCCGGCAAAGACGTGTATTGCGAAAAACCCCTGTGCCGCACCATTGGCGAAGGCCGGGCCATGGTCCAGGCCGCCCGGCGCTACGGCCGCGTGGTGCAGATGGGCAGCCAGTACCGGTCCATCGGCCGGAGCCGGCAGGCCTGCGAGTGGGTCCGCAACGGAAGGCTGGGCCGGGTGCACACCGTGCGGCTCTCGCACCCGCCTAATCCCACCCGCCGCTGGGAACCCCCGCAGCCGGTCCCGCCGGAACTGGATTGGGACCTGTGGCTGGGGCCTGCGCCGTGGGTCCCCTACCATCCGGCCCGGTGCCACTTCACGTTCCGCTATTTCATGGACTACGGCGCCGGGGCGCTGGCGGACAACGGCGTGCACATGTTCGGCGTGGTGTCGTGGGCCATGGGGACCGATCAGACCGGCCCCTTGGCCATCGACGCCCAAGGCACCTACGCCGCCGACAACCTCTACGACGTGCCTGTGACCATGCAGGTCCGCTACGAGTTCGCCGACCCGCCTTTTACGCTCCTGTGGGAGCAGCCGGGATCGGGGAGCCTGAACGTGGACTTCGTCGGCCAACAGGCCACGCTGAGCGGGTTTTGGGAGTTCCGCATCACGCGCGGCCAGGCCGATCTATCGCCCACCCGCAGCGACGAACTGCACCTTGCGCAAAGCGACAGCCATTCGGCCAACTGGCTGGAGTGCATCGCCACGCGGAGCCGGCCGATCCTGGATGTCGAGATCGGGCACCGCATCACGACGTGGTGCCATCTGGGCAACATCGCGTGCCGGCTTGGGCGCAAGCTCCGCTGGGACCCGGCCGGCGAGCGATTCATCGGAGATGACGAGGCCAACCGGTTGCTGGAAGTCGCCTATCGCCCGCCGTGGCACCTCTGACGGGGCATCGTGCTGGAGTGGCAACCGGCGGTGTGACGCACTTGGCTTGGGGCGTGCGGCGATGGGCCGAGGGGTTCGGCGGCTGGCGGAGGGTCTGCGCCCTTGAGATTTGAGATTTCAGATTTGAAATTTCAGATTTGAAATTTCAGATTTGAAATTTGAAAGCTCGGATTTGAAATCTAGGGCTTGGGACTTGGGACCTGGGAGTTGGGATTTCAGATTTGAGATTTGAAAGCTCAGATTAGAGATTTGCGATTCTGGCGGGGCGGAAAAACAACGCGGGGAAGGCGGCCCGGAGGCGGCCTTCCCCAAGAAGGTCTGCGGTTGCTACCTGGCCTGGCAGCCTGTCGGCGAGGTTACTTGCCAGGCTTGGCCGTCTCGCCCGCCGCGGGCGCCTTGGTCTCGCCACCGGTCGTGCCGGGTTTCTTGGCCGGTTCGCTCTTGGAGCAGCCGAGGACAACCGCCAGGGCCACGGCCATGGCCAGGGAGAGCAACTTCTTCATGTCAGAATCCCCACAGTCAGGAGGTATGCACGTCGCGCAAGAACCGTTCCTGCCCGACTCATGGTAAGTAGAGGGCCCGCCAAGCGCGGTTATTCCCGGTTTTTTCGAGAAATCCCGATTTGCCAGCCCTCTGCCGCCCGGGCCGTGGCAGGCGTTGGGTCGCCGGTTCGCAGGCCGGCCAGGGGCGTCCTCGGTGCCGGCGCTACTCTAGAATCCTTTGGCGGTCGCCGGGCGAGGCCATTCAAGAAAAGTACGGGGGAAGGCGGCTTGCGGCACGCCTTCCCCCAAGCGGTTTGGCGGCCCGAAGCCTCCGCTTGTCCTACTCGCTTGCTGGACGCGGCGGAGTTCCGGCGAGGCTATTTCTTCTCTTCCGCCTTCTTCTCTTCCTTAGGCGGCTCCGCCTTAGGCGGCTCCGGCGGCTTGGGAGGCTCGGCCTTGGTCTCGGGCTTCGACCCGGGTAGCTTGAGCTCCTCCTTCACCAGGCCCCCCTTGCCCTCTTCCTTCTTGGTCTCCTCCTTCTTGACCTCGCCCTTGGCCGGGGCCGTAGGAGCCGCGGGGCCCGTACCGGTCGTTGGCGGGGTGACGGGCGGCTTGACCTTGGGCTTGGTTGCCTCTTTCTGGCACCCGATCAGCACGGCCAGCCCAACCGCGACAAGCAGTGCAAGCAGCTTTTTCATACTCTGACTCCCTCAGTCCGGGGGTGATTCGGCGGGAACCATTCCCGCCGTGCTCATGAAGACTAGAGGGCGGGGACTGGGATTTTATTCCGGGGTGGCCTAGAATTGGGCAGTCGGGGATCGAGGTCAGGCACCTCGAAAAGGGGGGTAGCACCCCGAGCTTCGGTCCGAGCGATAGTCCCTGTGGGGGCGCGAGGTTTCCAGTCGAAGCGGGCTGGCTTGTAGGGAATAAGTCGCGGCACCTGGGCGTCTTGCTTATGGGCCTGAACGATATGCGCGGCGAATCGGTCGATATTGGCAAGCTCGTCGCGGAGCATCATCAGGCGGTCTATCGGTACGCCTACCGCCTGTGCGGATCGGTGGACGAGGCCGAAGACCTTACCCAGCAGGTGTTTTTGATCGCCCAGCAGAAGCTCGGCCAGTTGCGCGACCCGGCAAGCGCGATGGCGTGGCTGTTTGCCATCCTGCGGCGGGTATTCCAGGACGGGCGGAGCCGGCGGCGGCCGGTGCCGCTGGGCGACCACGAGCTGGACGTGGAATCGATTCCAGCCGAACCGGTAACCGCGGCCGATATTGACCGCGACCAGCTCCAGCGGGCCTTGGACGCCCTGCCGGAGCACCACCGCCTGGTGGTCGCCATGTTCTATTACGAAGACCTTTCCTACCGGCAGATCGCCGAGAGGCTGGGGATACCCGTGGGTACGGTCATGAGCCGGCTGGCCCGGGCCAAGGGGCAGTTGCGCCGGATGTTGTTTTCTTCGCTTGTGCACCGCGGGGCAGCCAGCCATCGAGGGTGAGCCGATGGACGACCACCCCCTGCGCGATCCGCGAATCCTGGAGGCCCTGGAGGCCTGCCGGCCCGGCAAGGACGACCTGTCGGACCCGGCGATGGAGCGTCTGGCCACGGCCATGGCCGCCTCCCCCGAATTGGACGACCTGTACGAGCGCCTCCAGCGGCTCGATGCCGCAGTGGCGGCCGCCTTCCGCGATGTGCCC
>JBBIQF010000274.1:0-8440 GCA_037442445.1 Planctomycetaceae bacterium | reverse complement strand
ACCCCATGACAAGCGATGTTCCCGACGATGCGCTGGATCGGCTGCGGCGGGAAGGACAGCGGGCCTTGGCCGATCTGTTCACCCAGTATTACGACCGGCTGGAACGCATGGTGCGGTTTCGCATGGACCGGCGGCTTTCGTCCCGGGTGGACGTGGCCGATGTGCTCCAAGAAGCCTACCTGGACGCGGCCAAGCGCATCGACGCCTACATGGTTGCGGGGGATCGCGGCCAACACGCTGGCCGACGTGCATCGCCGCCATTTGGGGGCCGAGTTGCGGGATGCGGCGCGGGATCAGTCGCTGTACCAGCGGGGCCCGGAGGGTTCGTCGGAGCTGTTGGCGGCGCAACTGGCAGGGCATTTCACCTCGCCGAGCCAGGCGGCGATGCGCGACGAGGCGGCAGCGCGGATCGAGGCCGCGCTGGAAGAAATGGACGAGATCGACCGCGAGGTGCTGGCCTTGCGGCATTTCGAGCAATTGAGCAACAACGAGGTGGCCGAAGTGCTGGGCCTATCGAAGACGGCGGCCAGCAACCGCTATGTTCGGGCGCTGGCCCGGTTGAAAGAAATCCTGCTCCGAGCGGAAATTCCTTAAGGGGCGGGGCCTCAGGAGGCGGACTGCCCGCCTGCGCCGTATGTGTGCCATCGACCCGCAGCGCGACCCGTTGGATGTGGTGGCCGAGGAGTTCGCCACCCGCCATCGCCAGGGGGAACACCCCTCGGTGGCCGAGTATGCCCAGCGCTATCCGGAGCTGGCCGAGCAACTCCAGGAATTGCTGCCGGCCGTGGCGGCGATGGAGCGCTTGCGGCGGCACAAGGAGACGGTGTTGGCGGCCACGTCGGGGGGCGGCCTGGCCGGCCGCGTGCCTCCGCGGCAGCGGCTGGGCGATTGCCGGATCGTGCGGGAGATCGGCCGCGGCGGCATGGGTGTGGTGTACGAGGCCATCCAGGAGACCTTGGACCGCCGGGTGGCGCTAAAGGTGCTGCCGCCGGGGATGGTGGCCAGCCCGCGGGCCCAGCAGCGGTTCGAGCGCGAGGCCCGCACCGCGGCCCGGCTGCACCATACGAACATCGTCCCGGTGTTCGGCGTGGGGCAGGAGGACGGCATCGCCTATTACGTGATGCAATACATCGAGGGGCGGAGTTTGGCCGAACTGATCGGCGGCTGGCGGGCCACGACGGCGGGGCGGCGTTCCACCCGGCCGCGCACGGCCCGGCCGCCGAGCCTCTCAGGCACCGAGTCCTTTCCTGGGGAGTCGCCCGCAATGCCGCCGGGCGAGGCCGGCTCCGCATCGTCTGCTAGCTCGGGTCCGACAGAACCGGACCGCCTGGCCCCCGCCGTGCCGCTGCCTCCGGTGGACCCCGCCGATACGCCCCGCTATTGCCGCTGGGTGGCGCAGGTGGGCATCCAGGCCGCCGAAGCCCTCCAATATGCCCACGCCCACGGCGTGCTGCACCGGGACATCAAGCCGGCCAATCTGCTCATCGACGGGCAGCAGACGGTGTGGATTACCGATTTTGGCGTGGCCCGGCCGGACGACGAAGAGGAACTGACGCACTCCGGCGACGTGGTGGGCACGCTCCGCTACATGGCCCCGGAGCAGCTCAACGGGTCGCCCGAACCGCGGAGCGACATCTATGCGCTGGGGCTTACGCTGTATGAACTCGTGGCGCTGCGCCCGGCGTTCGACGAGACCCATCGCTCGCGCCTCTTGCGCCAAGTGATGGACGGCGAGGTGGCGCCATTGAGCCGGGTACGGCCGGGGGTGCCCCGCGACCTGGAGACGATCATCGCCACGGCCATCGCCCGCGAGCCGCAGCAGCGGTATGCCACGGCGGGCGAGTTGGCCGACGACCTGCGGCGCTTCCTCGACGACCAGCCCATCCGCGCCCGCAGGATCGGGGCGCTGGAACGCTGCTGGCGGTGGTGCCGGCGGCATCGGGCGGTGGCCGCGCTCAGCGGGTTGGCGCTGGTGCTCTTGGTGCTGGCGGCGGCCATCGGGTGGGTGGGGTACTGGCAGACCACCGCGGCCTTGGCGCAGGCCGAGGCGGCCACCCGCCGCGCCGAGGCCAATCTGGACCTCTCGCTGGAAGCCTTCGAGACGATTTTCAATCGCCTCGCCGGGCGCGATGCCCTGGCCGCCTTGCCCGACGATCCCGAAATGGACTGGCCGCTCCCCTCGGTCCCCTCCGAGCACGATTTGGCTTTGCTCGAGGAGTTGCTGCGGTTCTACGAGCGCTATGCCGAGGGCAACCGCACCAACCGGCGGCTGCGGGCCAGCACGGCCCAGGCGTACCGGCGCGTCGGGGCCATCCAGCAGAAGCTGGGGCGGTCCGAGGAAGCGGAGGACGCCTTGCGGCGTGCGCTATCGGCATACGAGGAACTCGCGGCCGAGGAAGGCAACGGGCCGGCCTATGCCGCCGAACTCGCTGCCACCTGGAACGAGCTGGGGTTGGTCCATCAGGCTTCCGGCCGGTTCGACGAGGCCCGCAAGGCCTTCGAGGAAGCCCTGCGCCACGCCGAAGAGGCCTCCTCGGACCAGGGGCTATTGGAGCGGATTCGGGCGCACAATTCGCTGGGCCGGACCTTGGCCTTTTTCTTCGGGCCGGATCGGATGCGGGGCTCGCGGGGCAAATCGGCGGGCGAGCGTCCTCCGTGGTCGGAGCGCAGCGCCGAGGCCATCGAGCACCACCGCGAGGCGCTTCGGCTGGCCGAGACCCTCGTGAAGCGATCGCCCCAGAACCCGGAGTTCCGCTTTGCACTGGCGTGCTGCTACGAATACCTGTCGGGGTGGTTGGCGTGGCGCCATCCGGAGGAAGGGGCGAAGGCCAACGCCGAGGCCATCCGGTTGCTGCGAGAGCTTTCGGCCGAGCACCCCACCGTGGCCGCCTACCGCCGGGAGCTGGCCGAGTGTCTGGTGGGACCAGGCGGGCCTCCGGGACCGATCGGGCCCCCAAGGTTGCCTGGGCCGGCCAGGCCGGGTGGCCGCCCGGGATCGGGACCGCCGCCGGGGTCTACCGCCATGCGAAGCCCCGGCCAGACCTCGCCTGCAACCCAGCCGCAGCCGGGCAGCACGCCCGGGCCAACCGGTGGCGGACCGGCAGGCTCGGGGCGCCGGCCCGGCGGTCCGCCCGGGCCCATGTTCTTTCTGCCCCCCGACCTGACCAGCCGGCTGGACGAGGCCGTGGCCATTGCCGAGCAACTGCACAAGGATTATCCTCAGGTGCCGGAGTACACGCTGTTTCTGGCCCGCACGTTGTCGCGGTCGGCCCAACTCTTGGCCTTCCAATACCAGCCGGACGAGGCGGTGCGGCGGCATCGGCGGGCGATCGATCTGTTGGAGCCGATGGTCAGCCGGTATCCCTCGGTCCCCTCGTTCGGGTTCTTGTTGGCTTCGTACCGGCACGGGCTTGCGGAATACCTGCGCGTGCTGCAGCGCTTGCCGGAGGCCCGGAGCGAACTGGAAAAGGCCATCGCGTGGGCCGAGTCGGTGCGGATCGAGGAGCCCGGCCCGGCACGCATGGCAGCCTTCTTCCGCACCCGGCTTTACCGCAGCCTGGCTGCCACGCTGGGCCAGATGGGCGAGGCCAAGGCGGCCGAAGAGGCCTTGGAGAAGGCCCGCGCGGAGGAAGAAGCGGCGCGCAAAGTCCGGGCGGAAGAAGAGGCCTTTCTGAAGGGGCAGGCCGAGAAGGGGTTCCCCAAGCCGGGGCGCAAGCCGCCGTGGCCGCCCGGCCCCAAGGACGCGGCCGGCCCGCCAGGGAAATCGCCGCCTGCTGGCCCGGCGCTGCCTGAACCGCAAGGGCCGCCACCTTCGGCTTCGCCGTCGCCACCCGCGTTGCGAACCTCGCCCTCGGAACCCTCGCCCGGGGGGCAGCACGATGACCCCTGAGCCGGCCTATACACCCGCGATGCACGAACTCGAAGTGCTGTACGAGAAGGACTGCGGCCGGTACGGCAAGATCCGCGTTACCGAGGCCACCATCACCATCGGGCGCCGCACCTTCCCTCGGGCGGTATTGATGGATTTCGAGATTCGGCCGCCACGGCTGATTTCGCTGGATACCCTGTGGATGGTAGCGGCCCTGGCCGGGACCGCCATGTGGCTTGTGCTTTTCTTGGCGCTATTGGCGCACACGCCCGTCAAGGCCGACGGCGCAGGGCCGCAGCACCCGGATCCGGGCTTGGGGGCCATCCTGGTCACCAGCGGCGTGACCCTGGCCGTACTGGCCCTATGTGCCTATTCGGTCCGCCGGTGGCGCTGGCTGTACTGGCTTACGGTGCGGACCACGCGGGGCGAACGCTATCGCACCCGGTTTTTCGGCCCGGACCCGGAACTGGAAGCTGTGTTCGAGTCGCTGCTGGCCAGTCTGCCGCCGGGGTGAGGCAGCGGCCGGGGGGTTCCATCCGGCGCCTTACAGCGTCCACGGCGGGCGCATCGCGCGGCGGAGGAGGCGGTTGGCTTCCTCGTCGCCGATGAACACTTCACGCTGGGGGTCCCAGCGCAAGGCCCGGCCCGTCCAATGGGCGATGCACCCCAGGTGCGAAACGATGGTCGATCGGCACCCCGCCTCCACATCGCAGGCGGTACGCTGCCGGGTGCGGATCGCCTGGAGCCAGCCGTCGTGGTGGCCCAGCACCGCGTGGCGATGGTCATTCCACGCAGGCGAGCGCTCGATGATCTGCGGCGGATGGACCTTGAGGTAACCGTTGCGCCCCACGTGGAGCCAGCCATCCTCCCCCACAAAAACCGCCCCAAAGGGCTGAATGGTCGTGTTCACATCCCAGCCCGGCGGAATATCGTGTTTGCCCTTTTCCAGCTTCCAGGTGACTTGGAGCACCGTGCCGGTGGCGTACTTGTAGGTGAGCGAGGGGACCTGGCCGGTCTCGGGCGGGATGATCTCCACCGGCCCGCTGTGGTCCATGCCCAGCCCCCACTGGACCACGTCAAAGGCGTGGACCGCGTTGCTGGTGAGGTTCAGGCCCCCGAAATCGCGGCAGAAGTGCCAGGGCACCACGCCCTGCGGGGGACCATAGGGATGGAAGGCCCGGTTGTACGGCCGCCATGGGGCGGGCCCCAGCCACAGGTCCCAATCCAGGCCCTCAGGCACCGGTTCGGCAGGGAGGCTCACGTCGGTCGAGGTGCCGGGAAAGCCCACGTACACAAAGCGGATTTTGCCCAGCGCCCCGGCTTGGACCAACTCGCAGGCCTTCCGAAACGCCCCGTCGGATCGCTGCTGCAAGCCGGCCTGGAACACCCGCCCGTAGCGGCGGACCGTGTCGATCATCGCCCGGGCTTCCTCGATGGTCAGATTGCACGGCTTCTCGCAGTAAATGTCCTTGCCGGCGCGGGCGGCCATGAGGGTCGCCGGGGCGTGCCAGCGGTCGCCGGTGGCGATGACCACCGCATCGACATCCGGCCGGGCGATCACCTCGCGCAAGTCGCGCACCGAAGCCACGCCGCGGTACGTGCCGCTCGGGCGATTCTGGGCGTAGGCCTCTTCGGCCACGGCCTGGCCCCGGTCCCGCCGCCAGCGATCCACATCGCAGGACGCCACCACCTGGCAACCCGGGTGATGGGCGAACAGGCGGAGGTGCCCCTGGCCCATGGCCCCCACGCCAATGACCGCCAGGGTGATCCGCTCGCTCGGCGCCAAGGTGCCCGACCGCCCCAAGGCAGCGGCAGGGATGACCCAAGGGGCCGCTGCCACCGCCGCCGTGCGGAGCAGGGTTCGCCGCGATACGGGGCGGGCCCAAGGCTTCGTCTGTGCGGTTTGCAACCCCAACCGGCAGTTCCTCATCGCGTGGCCTCCTGTACGGAAGATGACGCCCCTGGGGCGGTTGGCAGCACACTTGCGGCCGCGAGGCCATCATGCCACATCGGCCCGGCCCCCACAAGCCGATCCGGCCTTTGGCGCAAGCCTCGCTGCCTCCCACCGCCGGCCAAAAGGGCGCGGGTACACTACATACCCACTATGGGGTACGCCCAACCCGTAGCAAATACGGCTCGTTTGCAACGTTTGGAAGGACTTTCACGAGGGGGAAGCTTGGTGCCAGCGAGCACCGGCGGCGGAAACGCCTTGCCCGTATTGCCGAAAAGTATTGGCTGGTAAAGAGTTGCGTGATCTGGCGGTGGCACCGGTCCAGAATCGCCCGGGTGCCCCGACGGTTCTGGCACACCCGTTGCATGAACGGTTGAACAGTATCGCACGGGGCCGGGCGCGAGGTGCCCGCGGCCTTCGCTTTTCTTGCACAAGCCGCCGCCACTGGTGTTACAATGGCCTGTTAAGGGCCGCGCGGCTTTCGAGGGCCTGCCATGCATTTGGCCTCGCACCCGCTGCGATGAACCCTTTTCTTTCCGGGACCGTATCTATCCATGGCGATTACGACTGACCTGAGGCGATCGGCCGGCTGCGGCGAGGCCGGCACCGGCCAGCGGACCGACGAAGAGTTGCTGCTGGCCTATCGCGATCATGGCGACCGGCAGGCCTTCGACGAGCTGGTGTATCGCTACGAGGCGGAACTATACAACTACCTGCGGAACTACCTGGGCGATGCCCAGATGGCGGAAGACGCCTTCCAGAACACGTTCCTGCAAGTGCACTTGAAGTGCGGGCAGTTCGAGCGGGGGCGGCGGGTGCGGCCGTGGCTGTATGCCGTGGCCGTCAACCAGGCCATCGATGCCCACCGCCGGAACCGGCGGCATCGGGCGCTTAGCCTGGACCGCCGCGCGGGAAACGAGCAAGGCTGGGAGGAGAGCACCACTTTGAACGACATGCTCAACGGGGTCGAAACAGACCCCGCCCAGGCGTTCGCCTCCGCCGAAGAGGGTGCCAGCCTCCGCCAGGCCGTCGATCGCCTGCCCGAGGGCCTTCGCCAAGCCGTGCTATTGGTGTACTACCAGGGCCTGCGGTACCGTGAGGCGGCCGAGATCCTGGGGGTCCCCGTGGGGACCATCAAGAGCCGGCTGCACGCGGCGATCCAGAGGCTCGGTGCCATGCTCAGTGCGATGCGTGTTTCGGCCGATGAGTAACACCGATCGCGGACATCTGTTGGGCTATCTGATCGGCGCGCTGGAGCCCGAAGAGGAGCGGGCCCTCGACCAGCAGGTCGCGTCCGACCCCAACCTCCGCCGCCAGTTGGCGGAACTCGAAAGCGCATTGGTTCCGTTGCGGGCGGCCCGCAGGTGGTTGAAACCCCCGCCGGGTTTGGCCGCGCGGACCTGCGAGTTCGTCGCCCTGTTTGGGAGCCCGGCCAGGCCGGCAGCGGCGCAGGTGGCCGGCCAGCGGCGGCCGCGGGCTGGCCGCATGAGCCCCGCGGTGGCCCCGCCTAGCTCCGCCACCCATTGGAGCTGGACCGAAATGGCCGTGGCCCTTTGCGTGTTGCTGTTTATCGCCTTGGCGCTGGTGCCGGCCATCCATCGCGCCCGCAGCTACGCCCGGCTGACGGAGTGCCAGAATACGCTCCGGCAGATCGGGGTGGCCTACACGAACCTCATGCAGCAGCACCCGGTGCGGTTGCCCAACACGCTGCGCCGCGAAACCCGCCCCCTTTGGGCCGGCAGCACGCCGGGGGGAGCGGCGCTGCCCGCCGCGGCACCGGCCCGCAATGTCCTTCTAGGCGACGGCCGCGTCCTCTTGGTCTGCCAGGGCACGCAGTATCTTCCGGTCGGCTTGAACCCGCCGCCCGACACAGCCCCGCCTACCCCCTTGCCCGCTCTTCCGCCGGCCACTTCGCGCTGACAGAAGCGGCACGTGCCGCAGCACCGAGCGGGCATCTTGCCTGCTTTCGTCTTATGCAGCCGGGACGGCTGCACCACAAGTTCTGCCGCCGGGACGGCCTGCACCACAAGAGCATCCGGCCCGAAAAGGCGCCTAAGCGCTAGCCAACTGCCGGCTACTTCGGTGGCGGCGAGCGGTACACCGTGTACGAATACAAGCAGACCACCGCGCCGGTGGACATCAACGTCCAGGGGGCCCAGTCGGGGGGAACCAACTCGCGGTTCGGGCCCACCTTGGGCTGGTCTCCCGATAGCCACGTGTTCTTCGGCGGCGGAGGAGGCAGCCGCGATTTGAGCACGAATTTGTCCACGGCCAGGCACTGCGCCCCCAACAAGAACACGAAAATGCCGATGGCGAAAAAAAACGCGCGTCGCATTGGAGGTTTCCGGGTTCAGTGGGCAGGGCGCCGGCCCACGGTGGCACGGCTCCCCTGTGTTGGCATCGGCCCGAGCCGCTGGGCCTCTGGAGGCGGTTTTGGGCGTCTGGTCGCCGGTCTTTTTTGCCGCAGGCCGTCTGTAGCGGCCGTAGGGAGCGCACGGCCGGCCACATCCATCGGGCCGGGCGCACCGCACGCCAGCCACACGGCCAAGCGGAAGGCAGCCGGCACAGAAAAGGCGCGGGCAAGTGGCGGCCCGTTTGGCCGGCCGCGTCCGGTCGCGGAC
>JBBIQF010000273.1:0-8504 GCA_037442445.1 Planctomycetaceae bacterium | reverse complement strand
GACCGTGCCGTGCCCGGAGAGGACGATAACCTCGACTTCCGGGGCGAGGAGCTTGGGGCGCGGGGCTTTTCGTGTGAGGGCGTGCGAATGCAAGTTCATAGGGTTCTCGTGTGGGCGGCCTTGGCAGCGCTGTGCATCTGGGGCGGCATGGCGTGGTGTACGCCGCTTGGGCCAAAGATGCCCGAGCCGCAGACGCCGGTTCCGCTCGACGGGCCGATGCTGTCGCCCCAAAACGCGCTGGACCGGGAACTGTTCGGCCAGGACCCGGGCCAGATCAAGGCCATCCCCCCCGCGCCGGGAAAAGCCGAGCCGGAGGCACTGCCCCGGCAGCGGCCGGCCAGTGGCTCGCCCGCACCGGCCACGAAAGACCCGTTGCCGGCTCCTCCGGGGCTGTTGCCCGAGCCGGTCGAACCCGCCAAGCCCGCCGGGGCCGCCAAGCCCGCGGGCCCCCCTGCGGCCCCGCCCCAGGATTTGAGCGCTGTTTCGGAAGCCGACAACCCGCTGGTCGATATCGCCCGGCGGATGCGCGAGGCGGAGCGCTTGCTGGCCCAGGCCAACTCGGGCCAGAAAACCCAAGAACTCCAGGACGGCATCCTCCGCGACTTGGACGAGTTGCTCAAACAGGTCCAAGCCCAATGCCGGGCAGCACGGGCCGCGCAGGGGCAATGCCAGTCGCCCGGGACGGCCGAGCGCAAAGCGGACAATCCCTCGCCCCAGAGTTCGCCCCGGCCCGTCTCGGAGCTGCCCAAAGAGCGGTCCGAAAAGAAACTCGGCTCGACGGCCCGGACTGCCGAGCGGCCCACCCACGGCCGCAACCCCCAGGCCGACGCGAAACAGCGGGCCAGCCTGGTCCGCGGGGCCTGGGGTTCGCTTCCCGAACGCCAGCGCCAGCAGATGATGCAGCTTCTGCCCCCCGAACAATTCCTCCCCAAGTACGAATCGATGATCGAGGAGTACTATCGCCGCCTGGGTGAAGAAAACGGCCATGCACGTCCCTAGAGCGATCGGCATCGGGGTTTTGGGCCTGGCCCTTGGGCTGGCGGCTGCGGCGGGGGTCGGTCGTGCCGCGGAGCCGGCCAGCGAGCCGAAACTCGATCCCGAGCAGGCGGCGGCCCGGCTGGTCACCCCCGAGACCGACCAGGCGGTGGCCCGCGGCTTGCGCTGGCTGGCATCGCGCCAACACGAGGATGGTTCGTTCGGCACCTCGGGATACTATCGGGGCAACGTGGCGGTGGTGTCGCTGGCGGGCATGGCCATGATGGCCGGCGGCAGCCTCCCGGACCGCGGGCCCTATGGCCGGCAGGTCGCCTTGTGCCTGGATTACGTCCTGGCACACGCCCAGAAGAGCGGGTACATCATCAACGAGAGTTTTCCCAGCCACGGGCCGATGTACGGCCATGGCTTTGCCACCCTGTTTCTGGCCGAGTGCTACGGCAGTTCCGGACGGCCCGATCTCCGCGAAATACTGGCCAAAGCCGGCGAGCTGAGCGTCAACACCCAGCACGACGCGGGGGGGTGGCGCTACGATCCCAAACGGATGCCGGCCGACATCTCGGTAACCATCGCCCAGGTGATGGCCCTGCGCGCGGCACGGAATGCCGGCATCCATGTCCCCCGCGAGACGATCGAGCGGGCCACCCGCTACATCCGCCAGAGCCAGAACCCCGACGGCGGCTTCTGCTATATGCTCGAGGGCCCGCGGGAAAGCCAGTTCCCCCGCTCGGCGGCGGCCCTGGTGGGCCTCTACAGCGCCGGCATCTACCAGGGGCCGGAGATCGACAAGGCCCTGAAGTACCTCTTGCAGTTCTTGCCCCGCAAGGGGGTCGTGCGCCGCGACCGAAGCTATTATCTTTACGGCCATTATTATGCGGCGCTAGCCATGTGGCAGGCCGGAGGCGACTACTTCCTCCGGTGGTATCCGGCCATCCGCGACGAGCTGCTTGCGCTGGCCCGGCCCGACGGCTCCTGGGCCGACTCGACCATCTCGCCCGAGTTCGACACGGCCATGGCCTGCCTCATCCTTCAAGTGCCCAACAACCTGTTGCCGATTTTCCAGCGATGAGCACTTCCACCTTGCCGCAGGATGCCTTGCCGGCCGAGATCGCCCCGCGCCTGGAGCTAGCCCTGCGGGCCGGGCGCGAAGCGGGCGCGATCACCCTGGAATACTTCCGCCGCGACGACCTGGAAATCCAGCGCAAGGGCGATGATTCGCCGGTTACCCTGGCCGACCGCCGCGCCGAGGAACACCTCCGCCGCCGCATCGCCGAGAGCTTTCCGGCCGACGGCATCCTGGGCGAAGAGTTTCCGGAACAGCCCGGGCAAAGCGGCTTCCGGTGGATTCTGGACCCCATCGACGGCACCAAGTCGTTCATCCACGGCGTGCCGCTTTTCGGCACGCTGATCGGGGTGGAATACGGCGGGCGCTCGGTGCTGGGCGTGATCCTGCTGCCCGCCTTGGACGAATACGTGTACGCCAGCGTGGGGCAAGGGGCATGGCATGTGCGCGGGGACCGGCCGGCCCGCCCCGCCCGCGTCTCCTCCTGCGACCGGCTGGCCGAAGGCCTGTTCGTAACCAGCGAGGTGGCCAACTTCGACCGCATCCATCGCCGCGACGCCTACGACCGGCTGCAAGCCGCCTGCCGGCTCGCGCGGACCTGGGGCGACTGCTTCGGCTACCTTTTGGTGGCCACCGGCCGGGCCGAAGTCATGGTCGATCCCATCATGAACCTCTGGGATGCGGCGGCCCTGCAACCCATCCTCGAAGAGGCCGGGGGCACGTTCACCGATTGGGAAGGCCGGCCGACCATCCATTCGGGCCAGGGGATTGCCACCAATGGCCGGGTGCTGGCCGAGGTGCTGTCCCTGGTGGCCGGCACCGGGTATGCTCAAGGGGCACGTCCATGAGGTTTTCGTCGCCCATCTGATGCGAATGCTGTGAACGGGATGGCGTGGCCGGAAGGTGGCAGGCCCTCGATCCGGCTGGCCGGCGGGCTCTTGCCGGCGCTGGTCCTGGCATGTCTTGCCGGGTGCGATGCGGAAGCGCCGAGGATAGGCCGGCTGGAAAAGGTCTGGGCCCGGCGGGGGTTTTCCGAGGGGCGGTTCCAGAAGCCGCGGGCCGTGGCCATCGACCCCAGCGACCGCCTCTACATCGTCGATATGACCGCCCGCATCCAGGTCTTCGACCCCGAGGGGAACTTCCTGCGAAGCTGGCGCACGCCGGCCTGGCAGGCCGGCAAGCCCACGGGGCTATCGGTCAGCCCCACCGGCGAGGTGATTGTGGCCGATACCCATTATTACCGCGTCCTTGTCTATTCGCCCGATGGGGTGCTGCTGCGCATCCTGGGGGGCACGCCGGGGCAGGAGCCCGGCCAGTTCGGCCTGGTCACCGATGCAGTGCAGGACTCGCAAGGCTACTACTACGTAGGCGAATACGGCGAGTACGACCGCATCCAAAAACTGACGCCCGAGGGCCAGTTCGTGCTCCAATGGGGCGGCCACGGCTCGGAACCGGGGCAATTCATCCGGCCGCAAAGCCTGGTCCTGGACGAAAACGAGAACCTCTGGGTGGCCGACGCGTGCAATCACCGCATCCAGGTCTTCGACCGCCAGGGCCGGCTGCTGCGCCTGTGGGGGCATGAAGGGGCCCGCCCGGGGGAGTTGTATTACCCCTATGATCTGGCCTTGGGCCCCGACGACAGCGTGTACGTCGTGGAGTGGGGCAACGACCGGGTGCAGAAGTTCACGCGCGACGGCCGGCCCTTGGGCATCTGGGGGGACCGCGGCCGTGCCGAGGGCCAGTTGGCCAATCCCTGGGGCCTGGTCCGCGACAGTCAGGGGCGGCTCCACGTGCTCGATTCGGAAAACCACCGGGTGCAAACCATACGCATGTAGGCCAGTTGGCGGCCAGCGGGTCCGATGCTCTCCGAATACCGCATGGCGATCGAGTATCCGGGACGGGCGCTGGTGCTGGCCCTGGTGCTGGTACCGCTGGTGTGGTGGATCGGGTACCGCAACCTGGCCAGCCTGGGCGCCGGCCGCCGCCTGGTGGTGCTGTTGTTGCGAACCGCCGTGGTGGTGCTGCTCATTCTGGCCCTGGCCGAAATGCGCGCCGTGCGGACCAGCGATCGGCTGACGGTCTTCTATCTTCTGGACCTCTCGCAGAGCATCCCGGGGGAGACGCGGGCCCAGATGATCGAGTACGTCAACCAGGCAGTGGAGCGGCACCGCCGGCCGCGGGACCGGGCCGGGGTGATCGTCTTCGGCCGGGATGCGGCGATCGAGCTGCCGCCGTTCGACGAGAGCATCCCTCTGTCGGCCACGCCCGGCAGCCCTGTGGACCCGGAATACACCAACCTGGCGGCCGCCATGCGCCTGGCGCAGGCCACCTTTCCCGAGGATGCGGCGCGGCGGGTGGTGATCCTCAGCGATGGCAACGAGAACGTGGGCGATGCCATGGAGCAGGCGCGGGCCCTGGCCGCGGCCGGCACGGGGATCGACGTCCTGCCCATCCGCTACCGGCGGCGCGGCGAGGTGATGGTCGAGCGGCTCCTGGTCCCGGCCGAGGCCCGCCGCGGACAGCCCCTCGACCTCAAGGTGGTGGTCTCCAACACCCGCACCCCCGGGGCGCAGGATTCGGAAGTCACCGGCCGGCTGACCATCAAACAGAGCGCCGGCGGCCGCGAGGTGCTGTTGAGCGAACAGCGCGTGACCTTGCCGCCCGGCAAGAAAGTGTTCTCGCTGCGCCACGAGATCGACGCCGCAGGGTTTTTCACCTACGAGGCCACCTTCACGCCGGACCAGCCGGCTGACGACGCCATGGCCCAGAACAACCGGGCCACCGCGTTCACCCACGTGCAGGGCAAGGGGCAGGTGCTCTTGATCGAGAACGCCGAGGCGGACAAGGCGGGCCAGTACGGCCATCTGGCCCAGGCCCTGGCCGAACACAATATCGAGGTTACCGTCCAGCGGACCAACCAGCTCTTTTCCACCCTGGCCGAGTTGCAGCCCTTCGATGCCGTGGTGCTGGCCAACGTGCCCCGCGAGCATTTCACCGATGCCCAGATCCAGATGCTCGTGCGCAACACGCAGCAGATGGGGGCGGGGCTGGTGATGCTGGGCGGGCCCGACAGTTTCGGGGCCGGCGGCTGGGCCAATACCGAACTGGAAAAGGCCATGCCCGTCGATTTCACCATCAAAAGCGCCAAGGTGGTGCCGCGGGGGGCGCTGGCCATCATCTTCCACGCTTCGGAGATGGCCCAGGGGAACTACTGGCAGAAGGTGATCGCGGCCGAGGCCCTCAAAGCCCTCGGCCCGCGCGACTACTGCGGCGTGATCCACTACGGCGGGATGGGCGGGACGAACTGGCTGTGGCGCCCGGGCATGGCCGTGGTCGGGCCCCGCCGCACCGAAATGCTCGCCCGGCTGGAACGCATGACGCCCGGCGACATGCCGGATTTCGATCCGGGCCTGAGCCTGGCCCGCGACGGCCTGGTGGGCTGCAAGGATGCCGCCGTCCGGCACCTGATCGTCATCAGCGACGGCGACCCCTCGCCCCCCAGCGCCGGCGTGCTGCGGTCGCTGGTCAACGCCCAGATCACGGTGTCCTCGGTGGCGGTGGCGGCGCACGGCCCGGCCGAAAGCCGCGTGATGGAGAACCTGGCCACCAGCACCGGCGGCAAGTACTACGCCGTCAATAACCCCCAGATGCTGCCCCGCATTTTCCAGCGCGAAGCCCGCCGGGTGGCCCAGCCGCTGATCTACGAAAACCTCGCCGGTTTCCGCCGCGGGGGCCGGGGGGGGGGCGGGCTGGTGCCCGGGGGGCGGGCGGGGGGGGGGCGGCGCGGCGGGGGGGGGGCGGCGGCGCGGCGGGGGGGGGCCCAGCCGCTGATCTACGAAAACCTCGCCGGTTTCCGCCCCCAAATCCGCTACCCCCACGAGATGCTCAGCGGCATCGAGCCCCCCTTGCGCCCCGTCACCGGCTTCGTGCTCACCTCGCGCAAAGAGCACCCCCTGGTCGAGGTCTCGCTGGTTTCTCCGCAGCCCTCGGCCGAAGAGAACAACACCATTCTGGCCAGTTGGACCTACGGGCTGGGCCGCACCGTCGCCCTGACCACCGATGCCAGCACCCGCTGGACCCGGGCCTGGATCGGCTGGGAGGGATACACCAAACTGATGGGCCAGATCGTCCGCTGGGCCATGCGCCCCTCGGGCGACCAGGGCAAGTTCACCGTGGCCACCGAATACAAGGATGGGCAGGTGCGCCTGGTGATCACGGCCCTGGACCCCAACGACGAGTTCCTCAATTTCCTCCGCTTTTCCGGCACCGCGGTGGGGCCTGACTTGCAGCCCATCGACCTCCACATCGAGCAGACCGCCCCAGGCCGGTACACCGCGGCGTTTCCCGCCAGCCGGGCCGGCAGCTACCTCATTCTGGCCAGCCCCGGCCCTGGCAAGACGCCCCTGCGCGCGGGGATCACCGTCCCGTATTCCGAGGAGTTCCGGGCATTGGAAACCAACACGGCGCTGTTGGAGCAGATGGCCAGCTTGGTGCCCGCGGGCGGCCAGCCCGGGGTGGTGATCAACCATCCCGACGGATTGGATCGCATGGATGCCCTGCTGGAGATCGACACTTTCCGCCACGACCTGGCGCCGGCCTCCAGCAGCCGCGATGCCTGGCCGCTGTTGGTGGTGGCCGCCGCCTGCGTGTTCTTTGGCGACGTGCTGGTGCGCCGCGTGCAGATCGGCTTGGGATGGGTGCGGCGCGGGTGGGCGCGCCTGACGGGGCGCAAGGCGCCGGTGCCGGCCGAGCAGACCCTCCAGCGCCTGCGGAGCCGCAAGGCGGAGGTGGTGTCGGAGATCGAAAGGCAGCGGGCAGCGGCCCGGTTCGAGCCTGCGCCCGGCGCCCCGGCCTGCGGCCGCGCTGCCGCCTCCCATCGGCCAGAGCGACTCACCTGGCTCCGAGCCGCCGGAGGAGAAAGTGATCGAGGCGGAGCCGGCGCCCCAGACGATATTTGCCCCCGCGCAAGACCAGGCGCCGGCGGCGGAGGTAGAACCGGCCCCGTCGCAGCAGGAACAGTCTCCGCCGGCGCCGGAACCGGCCACGACGGACGAGCCGGAACAGCATGAAATACCGGCGCCGACTGCCGACGAGATCACCGAGGTCACCGCCCCGCCTGCGCCACTTCCGGCCAGGGCGCCCGCGCCGGAGCAAACCAGCACGGAACCGCCGCCGATAGTCGAGCCGCCGGCCACCGACGCTCGCGCCGAGCAGCCGCCGACACCGCCGCTCGATTCCCGTACCTGGCTGCAAGAGCAGGTGGACAAGAATCCGCAGGACGTCACCCTGTGGGAGAACCTGGCCCAGCGGGTGGCCGAGGAAGAGGGAGACGGAGCCGCCTTTTCCGTCCTGGCGCAGGCACTGGCGCACATAGAAAGCCCCCCGGGGCGGACCCGCATTTATCGCCGCATGTCCTATCTCGGAGGCGAATACCAGCAACAGGTGCAGCTGGGGAGACTGCTGGAGGCGGACGGGCGTCTCGACGACGCGGAAAGCGCTTTGCGCGCCGCCCTGAGGAAGAACGCCGGCGGCACGGAAGCGTTGGATGGGCTGCAGAAGATCTACCAGCAACGCGGCGCCCCGGAGCGTTTCGAGGCCATCCTCACCCGCACCATGCGCAACGCCCAGGATCCAGACACGCGTCGATTGCTGCGCATGCGCCGGGCCGAGCTGCGGGTGCGCGTGCTGGGCAGGCTGAACGAGGCACTGGAAGATCTGGACGTGCTGGCTACGGACGACCCGAGCAAGGTGCAGGTGCTGCAATTGCAGGAGGAGATCTTCCAGCGTTTGGGAAACGACGAACTGCTGGCCGAGTCCTTCCAGCGCCACTTGCAGGTGGTCGAGGATCCCGTACAGCGCCTGGATCTACTGCTGGCGCTGGCCGGGCTTTACGAAAAACGCCTCGACGATCCGGAGCGCGCCGCCGATTGCCTACGCCGGGTGCTGGAGCTGGATCCGACCAACTTCGGCGCCTACGAGGCGCTGGTCCTGCTGCTGGAGCGCCAGCGCGACTGGCTGGGCGCGGTCGAGCTATTGCAGCGGGCCGCCGAACGTATTTCCGAGCCAGAACTGGTCTCGCGCCTGCATGCCCAGCGGGGCAAGATCCTCGAGGAGCAACTGTTGCGACCGGAGGACGCCGAACAGGCCTACCGTCAGGCCACCGAGGGACCGGCTCCGTCATTGCCGGCGGTGGAGGCGCTGGAGGAGATGGCCCGGCGCCGGCAAGACTGGGTGGAGTTGCTGCGGCTCGGCAAGCTCCGGCTGGAGGGAGAGGTACGACCGCAGGCCCGCGCCGAGCTGCTGGTGCGGTTGGCCCGCCTCTGGGCGGAGCGGCTGGGCGAGGAACAGAAGGCGCGGGAATGCTACCAGGAGGCCAACCGGCTGGACCCCGACAACATCGAAGCCGCCCGCGCCATGGCCGAGGCGCACCTGCAGGCGCAGGATCATC
>JBBIQF010000272.1:3863-8510 GCA_037442445.1 Planctomycetaceae bacterium | reverse complement strand
CCTGAAGGCCGGGCCTATGGGCCGCCTGTCGGCGGCAAGGCCCGTAAACGGGCCTAGTTTTGGGTTCTAGGAGTGGTGCACGAGCGATTTCGCCATGCAGGCGGGCGGCAAGGCCCGTAAACGGGCCGGCTTTGGGTTTGGCCTGGCGTACGGGTGCTTTTGCCCCCAATGGAGCGTGGCCCCCCAATTGTGCGTGGCCTTCAAAAGGCGCGCTCGAGGGCGGTCAGTCGCGGACCTGGAGTTTGATTTCGTCGGAATTGGCCTTCAGTTCCGGCGCGTACATGGCCCAGGCCTTGGTGGGCAGGGCGCTGAATCGGCCCGGGATTTCGGCCCTCATGCGGTACGCCACGCTGTGGTTGCCCCGGGCCAGCCGGCTGACGAAGAACACCACCCGGTTATCGCGGAACTCCATGTACGCCCCCAGGGGGTTGCCGTTGTAGCCGCTGCGCAGGTCCACCGGCTCGAAGCCCGCCGGCTTCATATCCTCGAACACCAGGTACTCGTAGTCGTTCTTGCTCTGGATTTCCAGTTCGATTTCCACGAGCTGGCCGCTCTGGAGTTCGGCGAGGTTGGCCAGCGGCTGGCGCTCGAACTTCTCGACCTTCTGCTCGGTGACTTGCCCGCGGGCGCCGGCGGCTTTGACGGTCTTGTCGGCCTTGACCAGGCGGTAGTACTTGCGCTGGACCTGGATTTCCAGGCCGGCGCGGGTGATGGGGTCTTCCAGGGTGAAGTTGGTCAGATAGCCGTTGTAATACAGGGGGCCCTGGCCTTTCTTGCGGAGTTCGATGGTATGGGGGCCATCGGTTACCTGCGGGCCTGCGAGCACGAACTTGTTGTCGAAGGTGAACAGGTTGGCCGGGGTGATTTCCACCGCCTTCTGGAGTTTGCCGTCGTAGAGGACTTCGACGGTCAGTTCGGGTTTGGCCTCGCCGCTTGCGCGGAGGAAATCGGCGAAGGCCTCGATGGCGATCGCCGTATCGCGGGTCGAGTTCCAGTAGGTGGCGTGCTTGCGGTTGTTGAGTAGGTATTTGACCAGGCGCGAGGCGGTCTGGCCCTTGGGGTCGGTGCGGGCCAGCAGCTTGAGGTAGTAGGCGTGGGCCTCGAACTCGCTGCCGTACCAGCACCACCACCAGTTGTTTTCGGGCAGGTTGAGCCAGGCGGTCTGGTTCTCGTCGTCCTGCTGGAGATACTGGCCGATGTTGCGGAGGATCATATCGCGTTTTTCCCTGTCGCCGAGCTTGTCAGCGGCCAGGCCGAACATGGCCATCGCGTACACCGATAGGTGCAGCCGATCGCGATAGAGGAACTCGTGCATTTCGGGGTTCTTGATGCCGGCATCGACCAGCACCATGTACACGAAGGCATCGAGGTTATCGGCGGCGGCCTTCCAGCGGAGGCCAAGGGGCTTGTCCTTGATGGCCGCGTTCTTGAGGAGCTGCACCTGCTCGTCCTGGTAGCGCTGGAGCCAGGCGATGCCGCGCTGGAGCACGCCCGGCACCAGGGCCACATCGTTCTCCTGGGCGAGCTGGAGGCCGTGGACCACCAGGGCGGTGGTATGGGCCGAGGGGTACTCGCCAAACCCCGAGAACCATCCCCAGCCGCCGTCGGAAAGCTGCATTTCGGTCAGGCGGGCGACGCCCTCCTTGACCATGCGGCGCACCTCCTCCTCGTCGAACACGGGGTTGCGGTCGAAGCGTTTCCACCCCCGGGCCCGCTGCACATCGTCGCCGATCTCCTGGGCGTTCAGATTGGAACGCTTCTCTTGGATCTCCTTGAGGTTCAGCCCCATGTTCAAGAGCACCTTCTGCGTGATCACCGTGGGCAGAAAGCGGTTGAGGGTCTGCTCGGTGCAGCCGTAGGGATAATCGACCAGGTAGGGGAGGGCATCGACCATGGCGCCGGCCAGGGTGGGCGAGAAGCGGACTTCGAGCCGGGTTTGTGCGGGCCGCCGCTCTTTGGGCACCTGGACCGTGAACTTGCCCGATTGCCGGTCCGGCCGGATAACGCCGGAATAAGCCTCCATCTTCAACATGCCATGGACGTAGCAGGGGAAGGACTGCTCCATGGCGTCCGACTCCTGGTCGGTCAGGGCCTTCATGCGCACGGTGGCCTGGCCTTCGTCGAGCACTCGGACGCGCCAGTCCACGCGGGCCTCGTCGTTGGCCGCCACCTTGACGGTGCGGGCCAGGGGTTCCAGGGCCTGGAGGGTATTGCCCTCGAGTTCCAGGGCCACCTGCACTTGTTTGTCGGCCTTGAGATAGTTGTGGACATTGGCCGACAGGACCACCTCGTCCTTTTGCACGAAGAAGCGGGGCGCCTGCAAGCGGATGATGAGGTCTTTTCGGGTGACGACATCGGTGGCCCCTTCGCCGACTTTGGTGCCGTGGCCCATGGCCCAGACCTTGATCCGCCAGGTGGTGAGGTTCTCGGGCATGGCGAGGCTGACTTCGGCGGTGCCATCGGGGGCGGTCGGGAGGGCGCCCACCCAGAGAGCGGTATCGGCGAACTGTTTGCGGACCGTGGGCTCGACCAGGGGTGCGGCGGGCGGCGCGGCGGCGCGATCTTTCTCTTCGATGGCGTTGGCCGCAAGCTGCCGTGCCCCAAGAGCGTCGGCAGCCGGGGCGGCGGCCGCGGGAGCCATCGGCACCAAAGCGCCTTCGGGTGCGGCGGCTTTGGCGCGGAAGAGCATTTCCCGCTCGCCCAAAGCGCCACCCAAGCCGCCGGCCACCCCGCGGCGCCTAAGCTCCTTGGCTTGCTCCAGGGTCTCCAGGTCGTCGGCCGAGGTGGCCCCGAACAAGCCGATATCGCCCATCGCCTTGGCCCCGGGCGGCACGATCACCCCGGAGTAGCGCTCCAGGCTGGTTTCGGTCTGCGGGCGGTGGTGCCGCCGCCATTTCCAGAAGAAGGCCTTGATCTCCGGCACGTTCGTGCCCCCGGAGATGTACTCCACCGACTTGTCATAGATGGCCACCACCGTGGAACCCACAAAGGGCCGGCCGTGGAAGTCGGTAAGCTTCAGCTTCACCTGGGCTTTCTGGCCTGGCCGGTACTCGGCCGCCGAGGGCAGCACCTCGACATTGAGCACCCGCTTTTCGGGCGGCACGACGATCTCCTTGACCTCGGTGTGCACCCGGCCATCGGCGATCGTCAGCACTTCGACAAAGAAGTTGGGCATGTCGCGCTTGCCCACCTCGATCTCCGCCACGGTGCTCTTGCCTTCCAGGCGCAACGCCGCAGGGGGCAGATACACCCCGGCCGGCCGCAAGAACAATAGCACCGTGCCCCCCGCGCGGTCCCGGTTGATGAGCAGGCGGACCTTTTCGCCCGGCTGGTATTCCCGCTTGTCGGGAATGAGTTCCAGCGCGTTGTAGCGGAAATCCTCGCTGCGGAAGCCCTGGCCGATGATGGTAAACACATAGCCCCCTTCGACCGTGTGGCCTTTGGCATCGGTCAGTTGGTAGGAGAGGCGGTACTGGCCCGCCTTGGCCGCCGTGATGGGCTGCTGGGCAAGGCCTTCGGCGTTGGTGGGCACGTCGAGGGTGAAGACGGGCTTTTCCTGCGGCGCGCCCTGGCGATAAGTGATCCAGTACAGGGTCAGCTTGCCTTTGCCTTCCACCGGCTTGCCGTCCAGCGTGCGGGCGGCGAAATGGGCGTGGATGGTGTCGCCCTCGCGGTAATAGCCGCGATCGACCCAGGCGGTGACGCTAAACGGCTTGCGGGCCACCAGCACCCTGCCGGTACCGACGATGGTGCGGCGCGACTGGTCCACCACCTCGGCCGTGATGGTGTACTCGTGATCGCGGTCGGGGTACAGGGCTTTGGCCAGGGCGGTATCGATCTCGACCTTGACGGTACCGTCCGGGCCGATTTCGGTCTCCCGGTCGGCCACCACTTCCGGCGGCTGCGCCCTGCGGGGGAACCAGAAAGGCAGCGGGCGCCGCCAGCCCCATTCCACCCAGCCGGGATACCAGGGCATATCGTAGGCGAACCACCAGTAGCCCGGCCCGTACAGCCAATCCCACGGCGCCCAGGGGTACCACCGCTCGGAGAGGTCGGTGCGGGTGACTTTATACTTCACCTTGGCCCGCGTTACCGGCGAGCCGAAGTAGTACCGGGCCTTAATGGTGGCCTGGACCTTCTCGCCGAGCATCACGGGCTCCTGGGGCGCCTCGAGGGTTACCTCGTACTCGGGCTTCTTGTATTCCTCGACGCGGAAACTGCTGCCGCCATAGGATTCGATGCCCAGGCCGTATTGGCCCAGCATGGCATCGGCCGGAAGCGTGTACTGCCCCTCGATGCCGCCGTAGGCGTCGGCTTTGACCTGCGTCTCCAAAATCTTCTCGCCCTTGGGATTGTGGATGAGCACCTTGAAAGTGCCCCCGGCGAAATCGGAGGTATCCTCCTGGTCGTATTTGGCGTGGCGGACCCAGAACTTGTAGTGCACGGTCTGGCCTGGCCGGTACACCGGCCGATCGGTAATCGTGAACACCTTGACCGCGTTGTACTCGGGATCGTGGCGCTGGCCGTACCACACGCCGCTGAAGCCGAGGAAGGCCAGGCGGCCTTCGGGGGTGCGGGCGATGGCCAGCCACTGGTAGTCCGGCGGCTGCTGTTGGGCATCGAGGATCACTTGCCCCTGGGCGTCGG
>JBBIQF010000272.1:0-3853 GCA_037442445.1 Planctomycetaceae bacterium | reverse complement strand
TGAACTCGGCGAACTCCTTGGTGAAGATCTCGATCCGGTTGGGGGCCCGGTGCTCCTGCTTCCAGCCGAAGAACTCCAGATTGGCCTTGGCGATAGGCGTGCCCGTGGCGGCGTCCGCCACGAAGTACCAGGTCTTGCCGTCCAGCGGCTTCTTGGCGATGGCGGTATCGGCCACCCAGACCACGACATGCGTGGTATTGCCGCCGGCCATTTTGGCCGTCACCAAATAGGCCCCCGCTTTCTGCAACGGCGTGGTGACGGTAACGCGGCGGTCGAAATGGTTCTCCCGGGGCACGAGGTCGAGTTTCCAGGCGGCCACCTGCCCGCGCAGATACTGCCGCTGGTTGCGCTGGATCAGCCGCCAGCCCAGATTGCCGATGTTCACTTGCTCCCATTGCAGTTGCCGCGGCCGGGACTTGATGTGCGCCTTGACATCGTCCAGCAGCCGGGCGATGTCGATCTCCTCGGCGATGAACTCCACCTGTTTGCCGTTGCGGAAGCGGAACTCCAGGGTGGCACCCGGGCCGGCCGGCTGGGTCGAGGCAGGCTCCAGCCGCCCCCAGTTGCCGGTGATCTGCTCGAGCCGGTCGCGGAAGGCTTGTTTGCGCTGTGCGTCGGGGGCGGCCTCGATGGCCTGGCGCCAATACTCCGCGGCCCGCGGATACTGCCGGCGGTTCTCGAATACCTCGGCCAGGCGGACCAGGGCATCGAGCCGGCCGGGCCCCTTTTCCTCCTCGGCCACCTGCTGGTACAGGCGGATAAAGTTGAACTCGTCGGGCAACTCGAAACGCCGCACGCCGGTGGCCAGCCGGGCTATGGTCTCGGTCTCCTTGAGCGTATGCAGCGCGTAGGTGCCGCCGGCATCGCGGGTGTCGTCGGTGGCCAGCCGGCCGAAATGCCAGCCGTACTGCGCAAGCGTCTCCACGCCGAACTGGCTGCGCAAGAAATCGGCCAGTTGCATGCGTACGGCGCCGAGGCGGCTGCGATCGGCCTCGGCCGCCTGGACCAGGCACCATCGCCACCGCTGGCCGTCGCTGGTGGCCTCGGCCCAACTCTTCGGGACGCGGTGATACACCGGCGTGCCGTCCTCCTCGACCGGCGCGCCCCGCGGCTCGCCCCGATAGAATCCCCACCCCGGCTCGTAGTCGGGCAGCGTGCCCAGGTCGGTAAGCACTTGCAGGCGCCAGGCCTCGTCGTAACCCCGATAGTTCAGCAGCATCTGGGCCAGGTCGAGGTAGAAGCCGGCCACCTCGGCCCGATTGGGGTGCTGCGCGGCACCGGGCAGGGCCTGGTCCATCAGTTGCAGCGCGCGCACACGGTCGCGCTCCGCTGCGTTCACCACCTGGCCGCCCCCGCGATGCGGCCCCCGCTCGAACCTCCCCGCAATCAGAAAACCCTGGTGCGGGACCTGCATGTAATTGCGGGCCGCAGCCCACAACAGCCGCCAATTGCCCTTATGGATTTGGATGACCGCCTCGCGGAAATCATCGATCTCGCGCATCCGATTCAGCCGCTGGAGGCACTGCGTGGCGGCCTCCAGGTCTGACCCGACCTGCGAGGGATCGTCCCGCGGGTCCAGGGCCAGCTTGCGGAACAGCTCGTAGGCATCGCTGAAGTTGCCCTGTTCCATGGCCTGCCGGGCCTGCTGCCGCAATGTCTCCATCCCCCCGCGGGGCTCATCCCCGTATGTCTCGGCCATGAAGGTCCCTCCCAAAAGGATGGCCACCCAAACGAGCCCACCAAGCCTGAACGTGCCGAACATGGACAAACTCCCGAGTGTGCATAGCCCTTTACAGGTTTAAACGCGGCAAGGGCCAGTCTGTTTCATTCCGTCGACCAACCATCGGTCCGCCCACTGGTAGGGTGCGTGCTCTGCACGCACGCCGAAGCCGGTAGGGTGCGTGCTTCGCACGCACGCGGGATATTCATTCCATCATCGTCTGCAACATGCGTGTTCTGCACGCACGCGGGGGCATTCATTCTGTCCACCCACCATAGCCCGGGCCACCGCCGGACGAGGCCCGGATATCACGGGTCTCGGCATCACGTGGCCGGCCCCTCCTGGCCTTTGAGCTTGGCCAGTTCGGCTTCGGCCTCGGCCAGTTGCCGGGCGATGTGGGCGGTTTCTGCGGCGTCGTCGGCCTGGCGCTTCGCACCGGCCAATTGCTGGCGCAAGCGCTGGATCCGCTGCTGCACGGCCTCGATGCGCTTTTTGGTCCGCTTGTCCATGGCAAGGTCTCCCGGGTTATCGTGGATCAGCCGTTGGGCGTGCTGCTGCGCGAAGGCGAGGGCCTCGTCGGGGGTACGGATTTGGCCGTCGAGCTGGGCGGCCCGCACCCGGTCCAACACCGGCCGAAACAACGGCCCAGGCCGCAACCCCAGGCGCTTCAGATCCTCGCCCGTCACCAGCGGCGGGGGATCGAGGACCTCCGGCGCCAAGGCCAACCGGCTGCGCCACCAAGCGACATCTTCGGGGTCGCGGAGCCCGGCCCGCACCTCGGCCTCGCCCAACTGCAGCAGTTCGCGGCTGCCGGCATGGGCCGCCACAGGCTGGACCTGCGACCACGGCAGCCGGCGGGCCGGCTCCAACAGCCCCCGGTGCTGCACCAGCCATGCCGCCCGCTCCGTGTCGCGCAGCGCCAGCTTCCACCGCCGGCCGAGGGTGCGTACCCCCCGGCTGTCCACAAACCGGCAAAGCAAGGCCGCCAGCGCCAGGGCGAAGCTCGGCGGCTCGTCCAGCCGCTCCAGTACCGCAAGGGTTTGCTCGAAGGCCAACTCCCCCGGCCCCTTTGCGGCCCCCTGTTGGCCGGCAGGGGATTCCGGGATCGGCCCGGGCGGCGTGCCCTTTTCGGGCACAATCTCCGGCAGAATGCCCGAGGCCAGACCGGTGGCGACCAGCAACCGCACGGCCTGGGCCCTTTGGCGATCGACCAGCATGAGCTGCATCTCGGCCGCGATCCGCTCGGCACTGACTGCCGTAATCTCGGGGGCCATCTGGCGGATTGCCTCGAAGGTGTCGGGGTCGATGGTCAGGCCGAACCGGGCTGCAAACCGCACGGCCCGGAGCATGCGCAACCTGTCCTCGGCGAACCGGGCCCGCGGGTCGCCAATGGCCCGCAATACCCGCCGCTGGAGGTCCTCGCGCCCCCCAACGTAATCGAGCACCCGGTCTTCCAGCGGGTCGTAGAACAGACCGTTGATGGTAAAATCGCGGCGGGCCGCATCCTCCTCGGCCGAGCTATACACCACCGCATCCGGGTGCCGGCCGTCGCTGTAGCCGCGGTCCGAACGGAAGGTAGCCACCTCGATATGCCCGGCGCCTGGCGGGCCTACCACGGTAATCACCCCAAAGGCTGCGCCTACCGCCTGCGTCCGCCGCCGCCCGAACACCCGCCGTACCTCTTCCGGCTTGGCATCGGTGGCCACGTCGTAATCTTTGGCCTCGAGCCCCAAAAGCCGATCCCGCACACAGCCGCCCGCCCAATAGGCCACGAAGCCCGATTGGCGCAGACGGCGAACCACCTCGATGGCGAACTCGCGTTTCGGGTCCTGGGGGGCTGCGACCAAGATCGACAAACGGGAACAAACCCGTCCCACGTGGGGTGCGACCGCTTAGGGTGAGCCAAAACCAAGCGTATTCTAGCTTTCCGGCCCCAGCGGCTGGAAGGCGGTATCCCTAAAACCGGGGGATTGGGCCCCGGGGCAAGCGCCTTTGGACCGCGGTGTGGGCCCCTGCCTACGGCCTCTGTGCGCGTATCCGTTCACGGCCGAGGACGTTGCCCGACAACACGCAATGCCTCGGCCACGACGGAGCGTGGCCCTCCACCTTGGAGGGACGCGCTCCGTCGCGTCC
>JBBIQF010000271.1:0-8547 GCA_037442445.1 Planctomycetaceae bacterium | reverse complement strand
CTCGAAGGATCTTGGGCATTGCTCATGGAAACCTCCCGCAGATACGACGGAACCACTGTTGCAGCGCCGCACGCCAGCCTGAGATGGCGGGCCGCATCTTAACACCCCCTTCCGGCAGTGGCAAGCGCCTGCGGCCGGCCCTCTGCCGCGGACTGGCCCTTGGGGCTCGGGGGCACTATGCTGACATGGCCCGGCCACTCGGCGGGCAGGGGGCTTTGGCCGCCGGTTGAACTTTTTGGAAAGGTGCCACCATGTTCCGCATTGGACGCCGCCGGTTCCTGGCAGCGGCCTCTTTGGCCTTGGCGCAAAAACCGTTTGCCACCGCAGAAGCGCAGGCCGGTGCAGACACCGCGGCCAGCACCGCCGCTGCGCCCTTCCGGTACGCCATCTGCAACGAGACCTTTGAAGGCTGGCCGCTGGAGCGGGCCTGCGCGTTTGCGGCCCAGTGCGGCTACACGGGCCTGGAACTGGCCCCCTTCACCCTGGCCAACCGCGTGACCGAAATCGCCGGGCCGCGCCGTTCGGCCATCCGCCGGACCATCGAGAAAGCAGGCTTGGTGGCCATCGGGCTCCACTGGCTGCTGGCCAAGACCACCGGCTACCACTTGACCAGCCCCGATGCGGCAGTCCGCCAGCGCACCGCAGACTACCTGGCCGAGTTGGCACGCTTTTGTGCTGACGTGGGAGGCACCCTGCTGATCTTCGGCTCGCCCAAGCAGCGGGACTTGCTGCCCGGGGTGACCCGGCAGCAGGCCATGGGCTTCGCCGCCGAGGTCATCGGCCGCATCCTGCCGGTGTTGGAGAAGACCCGAGTCATCCTGGCCATCGAACCCCTGGCCCCGGAGACCACCAATTTCATCACCACCGCGGAGCAAGGCATGGAACTGGTCCGCCGCGTGGACGCCCCCTGGTGCCGGCTGCATCTGGACTGCCGCGCGATGTCCTCCGAAGCGACCCCCATCCCGGAACTCATCCGCCGCCACCGCCAGCATCTTGTGCACTTCCATGCAAACGACGCCAATGGCCAGGGGCCGGGGTTCGGCAAGCTCGATTTCGTCCCCATCTTGCGGGCGCTTGTGGAGACCGGCTACCGGGGCTGGGTCTCCGTCGAGGTGTTCGACCTGAGTCCCGGCATCGAGGCCACGGCCCGCAAAAGCATCGAGTATCTGAAACGCTGCCAGTCTCAGGCATGATTCGGCCCGCGCGATACAATTGCACAAAGGGGCCTGGCCCGGCGGCTGTGGTGCTGCTCGGGCCGGAAAACGTCGATGGCAGCACGCCCGCCTTTGGGCTCTGCGAGGTGGCATGGCATTCTCCGATCTTGAACAACGGCTATTGGACTTCGTGCGGCGGCCGGAATACCGCCCCATGAAGCCCCGGATGATCGCGCGGCGCCTGGGGCTGGAGGACGAGGCGGCCGCAGAACTCAAGAAAGTCATCAAGCAACTGGCGGCCCGGGGCCAACTGCGCTACGGCGCAGGACATCTGGTCTATTGGGTGCCGGCAGACTCGCGGCCCCATCCCATCGTGGGCGTGTTCCGCCGCACCGAGGCCGGCCATGGGTTTGTGCGCCCACAAGAAGGGTCGCACGACGGTCCGGATGGCCGCGACATCTTCATCCCCTACGAAAAGACCGGCGATGCCTCGACGGGCGATACCGTGGCCGTGCGCCTCTTGCCCTCGCGCGGCGACCTGGGCCCGCGGGGCGAAGTGGTCGAGGTCCTGCGGCGAGAAACCCACCGGTTTGTGGGCACGTACACCGAAGCCGCCAGCGGCCCCCAAGTGCAGGTCGATGGCAACCTGTTTACCGCCCCCATCCTGGTGGGCGATCCGGGGGCCAAGCAGCTCGAAAGCGGCGACAAAGTGGTGGTGGAAATGGTCCGCTTCCCCACCCCCTGGCGGTGGGGTGAGGGGGTGGTGGTCGAGGTGCTCGGCCCGCCCGGAAAACCCGGCGTCGATACCCTCGTCATCCTCCGCGAGTTCGACCTGCCCGACCGCTTCGCCGACGACGCCCTGGAAGAAGCCCGGCGGCAGGCCGAGGCCTTCGACGATTCGGACCTTGCCGGCCGGCTGGACCTCACCGAACTGCCCACGATCACGATCGACCCGATCGACGCCCGGGACTACGACGATGCGGTATCGCTGGAGCGCCTGGACCGGGGCCGCTGGCGCCTGGGGGTGCATATTGCCGATGTGGCGCATTTCGTCCGGCCGGGGACCCCGCTGGACCGCGAGGCCCGGCACCGGGCCACCAGCGTCTATCTGCCGGACCGCGTCATCCCCATGCTGCCGGAGACCATCTCCAACGCGCTGGCCAGCCTCCAGCCCCACAAGCTCCGTTACACCAAGACGGTGTTCCTGGAGTTCACCGAGGAGGGCGTGCCGGTCCACATGGAGGTGCATCGGTCGGCCATCCGCAGCCACAAGCGGCTGACGTATGAGCAAGTGGACGCCTTCTTTGCCGATCCGGAGCCCTGGCGGCGCCGGTGGGGCGCCGGGCTATGCGAGTTGCTGATGCAGATGCGGAGCCTGGCCCGGCGGCTGCGGCGGCGGCGGGCCGCCCGCGGCATGTTGGAAATGAACATCCCCGAGGTCCAAGTGGAGCTGGATCGGCAGGGCCGCGTCACCGGTGCCCACGTGGTGCCGCACACCGAAAGCCGCAAGATGATCGAGGAGTTCATGGTAGCGGCCAATCAGGCCGTGGCCGAGTGGCTCCACCACCGCGGCATCCTCTTTCTGCGGCGCATCCACCGGCCGCCTTCTCTGCACAAGCTCAAGGCCCTGCGCGAGTTCGTGGCCGAGTTGCGCCTGCCCGACGGGGGCGGCAGCCTGGAAAGCCGCGGCTGGATCCAGCAGTTGCTGGACCGCACGGCGGGCCGGCCGGAAGAACAGGCCGTCCACTTCGCCGTGTTGCGGGCCATGCAGCGGGCCGTGTACAGCCCCGAAGAAGAAGGCCATTACGCCCTGGCCAGCGACTGCTACTGCCACTTCACCTCGCCCATCCGCCGCTATCCGGACCTGACGGTGCATCGGCTGGTGGACGACGTGCTGGCCGGCCGAAAGCTTCGCACCGACCCCACCGAACTGTTGGTGCTGGGCGACCACTGCTCGCAGCGCGAGCAGCGGGCCGAAACCGCCGAACGCGAACTCACCCGCCTGAAGCTCCTGGCCTACTTCAGCACCCGCATCGGCGAAGAGATGGACGCCGTCATCACCGGCGTGGAACCCTTCGGCATGTTCGTCCAGGGACTGCGCCTGCCGGCCGAAGGGCTGATCCACATCGACTCGCTGTCCGACGACTTCTACCGCTTCGACCGGGCCGCCCACGCCCTCTGCGGCTACCGGCACGGGCATACCTACCGGCTGGGAGATGTGGTACGCGTCGCCGTGGCCCATGTGGATCTGGACCGCCGCGAACTGGACTTCCGGCTGGTGAGCCGCGGGCAAAGCGGCAAAGCGGCCAGCCAGCGGCCCTCTCCCCCGGCGCGCAAGCGGCGCAAACGCCGGTGAGAAACCGCCAGCAGGCCGGCCGCCATATAAAGCCCGATGCCGGGGAATAAACCCCCGGCTTGTTCTCCAGGCTACAAGCCAGCAGGTTCACCCTGCCGGTGTACGTGCGGACCCGCCTCCCCTACACCTGCTCCGGCACCACGTAGGGTGGGCGGTAGGGGCGGGTGAGCAGTTTGTCGGCCTCGGGGTCGTTCACAAACCGCTCGCGCTTGGGGTCGAAGGTCAACGTCCGGCCCGTGCGGTACGCAATGTTGGCCAGGTGGCACAGGGCCGAGCTGTAGTGCCCTTCTTCGATCTCGGCGGTCAAGTCTGCCGGGTTGCGGCTCCGCACCGCGCGGAGCCAGTTCCGGAAATGATCGGTATCCATCATGGGGTTGCCCGGCACGCTGGCGCTGGGGCCTGGCTTGCGGTCCGGTCCCAGGAACACGTAATAGCTCGAATAGTCGGGGATGATCATGTACCCTTCGGTGCCCAGGAAGATCACGCCCACGACGTTCTGGTGGTCCACGAAGGGGTACTGGATCCCCATGCCCGCCTCGGAGTTCGTGTACCAGTTGCGGGTCTCGAAGGTGACCAGCAAGCGCCGGCCGGCGTACTGGCAGGCGAAGACCTGGTTGGTGGGCGTATCCTCGTCGTCGTCGTGCACGAGGTTGCCGCCCATCGACTGGACGTGGCTGGGATGGGTATCGAGCTTGAGCCCCCAACGGATGACGTCGAGTTGATGCACTCCCTGGTCGCCGATTTCGCCGTTGCCGTATTCCTTGAGGAACCGCCAGCGGTAGATGGCCAGTTTGTTATACGGGGCCAAAGGGGCGGGCCCCAGCCACAGGTCCCAGTGCATGCCGGGCGGGGGGTCGCCGATCTGGTTGCGGCCGCCGGCCCGCCGCTTGAAGGCGACGCCCCGGGCCAGGTACACCCGGCCGATGACGCCCTGGTGCAGCTTCTCGATCCCCTCGCGAATCTTGGGGCTGGACCGGCACTGGGTGCCGTGCTGGACGATGCGGCCGTACTTGCGGGCCGCTTCGACCATCTTGCGGCCTTCGAAGATATTGTGCGAGGCGGGCTTTTCGACATACACATCCTTGCCCGCCTGGCAGGCCCAGAGGGTCTCCAGGGCGTGCCAGTGGTTGGGGGTGGCCAGCGAGACCGCATCGATCGTATTGTCGTCCAGCAGCTTGCGCTCATCGAAGAAGGTGGCCGGCCGCTTGCCCGTGCGGCGTTCGACTTCGGCAGCCGCCTGGGCGGTGCGGTTTTCGTCGCAATCGCACAAGGCGGCGATCTCGACGTTTTCTTCTTTGGCCAATTCGATCAGGGCCCCGCAATGCGATACCCGTCCGCGGCCCCCCAATCCGATGACCGCCACGCGGATCCGCTCGTTGGCGCTGGCGCTGCTCGAGGCCAGCGCTGGGGCGGCCACGGCACCCGCAGCCGCCGTACCCGCAGCCGCCAGAAACCGGCGACGACTGGCCGTTGGCATGTTCGTGCTCCTCTGCGACAAATCAACCGCGGCGCCAGCCTATCGGCCTGCCGCGGCAAAACCGACAAAGCCGATTCCGCCGGCCGATTCTAGCCGGGCCGCTGCGCGCCAGCAACCCGGCCCGCCACGAGCCGGGGGCGTCAGCCCCCGGTGGAGTCGGCACCCCATCTTTGCCCTGCCGCACCCCGGGCTGACGCCCGGGGCTCGTTGCCCACCGCCGGCGCACGCTGGCCGCAAGGAACGTGGCACACGTGACAGAGACGCTGGACGCGACGGAGCGCGTCCCTCCAGGCGGCACCCCGAGCTGGCGCCCGGGGCTCTTGGCTGACGGGCGCGGCTCGGGTCGGCCGGGGCGCTTGTACCGTCCAGACCGATATCCTACAATCGTGCCGGCACACAGCCCGACTGGCGCCGAGGGCCATAGTGCTGGGGGGCGAACTTCGGGCCTGTCGCCAGCGATGGGCGCACCGGCCCGCAGTTGGGGAACAGCAGGCTTCTGGGGCGGCGATGCTTGTCGAATGGTGGGTCTTGTGCTCGTGCAATTGCGAGGTCGCCGTATGACCGACGTACCGGTCGATTTGGGTCCGGTCCCCCCTTTTTGGAAGCAGCGACATCTCTTGGGGCTGGAAGAGCTATCGGCCGAGGATATCACGCTCATCCTCGACAAGGCGGAGATTTTTCGCCGGGCCTTGGAGGCGGGGCACCGGCGGATTCCGGTGCTGGTGGGCAAGACGTGCGTGAACCTGTTTTTCGAGAACTCCACACGCACGCGGACGAGCTTTTCGCTGGCCGCCCGCCGGCTGGGGGCCGATATCGTGGACTTTTCCGCGGCCACCAGCAGTCTTTCCAAGGGGGAGACGGTGGTGGATACGGCCAAGAATCTGGAGGCCATGGGGATCGACGCCGTGATTGTGCGGCACCGCACGCCGGGCACGCCCCACCTGTTGGCCCAGAACCTGGGGTCGGCGGTCATCAACGCGGGCGATGGCCCCCACGAGCATCCCACGCAGGGGCTGTTGGATATCCTCACCATCCGCCAGCGGTTCGGGCGGGTTGCCGGGCTTACGGTGGCCCTGGTGGGCGATATCCAGCACAGCCGCACCGCCCGATCCAACATCTGGGGGTTGAAGAAGCTGGGGGCCCACGTGATCGTATGCGGGCCTTCGACCCTCGTGTCGCCGCTGTGGGAGCAGTTGGGGGTCGAGTACTCGTACAAGCTGGACGCGATTTTGGACCGGGTGGACGTGCTCAACCTGCTGCGGATCCAGTTCGAGCGGCAGGCGACCCGGCCGTTCCCATCCGTGCGCGAATATGCCCTCTTGTACGCCATGGACCGGGTGCGGCTGGTACGGACCAAGCCGAACATCCTGATCCTGGCGCCCGGGCCCATCAATCGCGGCGTGGAGGTTACGGCGGAGGTGGCCGACGGGCCCCAGTCGGCCATCCTCGACCAGGTCACCAACGGCGTTGCCGTGCGCATGGCCGTCCTGTGGCTCCTGCTGGCCGGGCGGAATTAGGCGGCCGGCGGCAGGGCCTGGTGGAGGCCGCGGGGACCGGCAACAGCCTTGGCCAGCACCCCCGGGACGAGGGAAAATGGCAACCCACCTCTAGCAACGCAAACGCTCACGACCATGCCCAACTTGCTGATTGCCAACGGCCGGGTCATCGACCCCAGCCAGTCGATGGATCGGGTGACCAACGTGCGGGTGGTCGAGGGCCGGATAGCGGCCTACGACGCTGCCCCGCAAGAGGGCGACCGGGTGATCGACGCGCGGGGAAAGATCGTCTGCCCGGGCCTGATCGACATGCACGTCCATCTTCGCGAACCGGGGCGCGAGGAGGACGAGACGATCGAGAGCGGGGCGGCAGCGGCCCTGGCGGGTGGCTTTACCGCCATCGTCTGCGCCCCGAATACCGATCCGCCCATCGACAGCCAGGGGGCGGTCGAGTTCGTGCGGCATCAGGCGGCCCGCGCCCGGCACTGCCGCGTGTATCCGATGGGTTGCGGGAGCAAGAATCGCGAGGGGCGCGAGCTGGCCGAAATCGGGCTATTGGTCGAGGCAGGGGCCGTGGCTTTTACCGATGACGGCGACCCGGTGTACAACCCGGAGCTGATGCGGCGGGCCTTCGAGTACTGCCGGATGTTCGACAAGCCGGTGGCCAATCACGCCGAGGTGCGCGAGCTGACCCAGCACGGCGTGATGCACGAGGGGCTGGTATCGCTCATCCTCGGGCTTCCCGGAATGCCCTCCGCGGCCGAGGACGTGATGGTCAGCCGCGACATCGCCCTGGCCGAGGCCACCGGCGGCCGGCTGCACGTGATGCACGTCTCGACGGCCGGGTCGGTGGAGATCCTGCGGCGGGCCAAGCGCCGCGGGGTACGGGTGACGGCCGAGGCCACCCCCCACCACTTCACGCTCACCGACGACTGCCTGCGGACCTTCGATTCCAATTGCAAGATGAACCCGCCGCTCCGCAGCCGGGAGCACGTCGAGGCGATCATCGCGGGACTGGCCGATGGTACCATCGACGTCATCGTCTCGGACCATGCCCCCCATTCCCGCGAGAAAAAGATGCTCGAACTGGACCAGGCCCCCTTCGGTATCGTGGGGCTGGAGACCACTCTAGGCCTGGTGATCACCCGGCTGATCGAGCCGGGTTTGCTCGACTGGTCCACGGCCCTGGCCAAGCTTACTATCAATCCCGCGCGAATCCTCGGCATCCCCAAGGGGACGCTGGCCCTAGGGGCCGATGCCGATATCACCATCATCGACCCTCAGGCCCGCTGGCGCGTGGATCCGGCACGCTTCTATTCCAAGAGCGCCAACACGCCTTTCGCGGGATGGGAACTCGTAGGCCGGGCCGATATGGTCATCGTGGGCGGCGAAGTGCGCTACCCGTTTGACCAGCGTTCCGACTAGCGTGCCCGAGGCGGAAGGATTGCCGCGCAGCCTTGCCGGCGGTACTGCGGGCGCGCTTAACCGTTCACGGCCCGGGGCCTTCTGGAGGCTCAACGCGAAAAAGCCTGCCGGGTACGGCGAGCATCGCAGCGCGGCGGACGCGACGGAGCGCGTCCCTCCAGGGTGGAGGGCCACGCTCTGTCGTGGCCGAGGCATTGCGTGTTGCCCGGTAACGTCCCGGGCCGTGAACGGTTACGGATGTGCCAAGCCTGGCCCTTGGCCACCACGCTCAGCCGTAGAGGTCGGGGATGACGAACTCCAGGCCCAGCTCGCGAAGCGTCTCGGGTTTGGGGACCCCGGTCTGGGTATCCCAGCCCATGGCCTCGAGGTATTCGCGGACCTGGGTATCCACGTCCACGGTAACCCCCTTGAGCGGCCCGTCGGAAAGGGGCGGGGAGCCGATCACGCGCCCGGGAATCTTGAAGTCCACGTTCCGCATCCCTTCGCGCAGATTGAAGGCCATGCGGAGCGTGGCGATGCGGGCGCCGATCCGCTCGGCGTCGTCCACCGAGAAAGGCCGCCCCATCACGTAGGTGAGCATGTCGGGGACGGCCTGGGGCGGCAAGCATACCCAGGCGAACATGCACATGCCCGACGATG